>NZ_DASVSF010000043.1 GCF_036388275.1 Longimicrobium sp. | reverse complement strand
GAGCAGGAACTGCGAGACGTACGGCCCAACCTGCTCGCCGGGATAGATGCCGCGGAACACGTTGGCGCGGGTGACGGGCAGGGTGCCGCCGTAGCGGGGGAACTCGGCGCCGATGGAGGCCACCGCGCTGCCGATGGTGGCGCTGGTGGGGTAGTCGAGGAACAGGACGTCACGCGCGACCGCCATCCAGTACAGCTCCCCCATTTCATGCGCGGTGACGTCGCTGTCGAAGCGCGGCGCCGGCGACATCGTGAACTCCTGCGCGTCGGGGCCGGACAGGTGGAACGCGAGCCCCGACTGCGGGTTGGTGAGCCGGATGACCGCGCCGGAGGCGAGAATGATCTCCTCGAAGTCCGCGGGGTCGCGGCTCTCCAGCGCGCGCAGCAGGGTGGCGTACGATCCGGGGTCGGGGTCGCCCACGGAGTCGTGGGCCAGGCTCTTGGAGTAGCTCCCCGCCAGCATGCGGGTGGGATAGTTCACCTCGTCGTTGTTGTTGACGTGGTCGGCGTGCGCCCGTGCGGCGGCGAGCGCGGCCGCCTCGACGCGGATGGCGCGCGCCGAAAGCCGCCGTTCCTCGACGCGGCGGGCGCGGCTGGTTTCCAGCACGTTCAGGTTGTCGAAGATCGCGGTTCCCGGCGCCGCGACGGCCTGGTAGGTTCCCGTGAAGATGCCGGGGCTGATGGCCGCCACGCTGAACGGGGCGGGACTGCTGTACAGCACCGTCCACGCGTCCGCGTCGGCGGAGGTTTCCCAAAAGATGGTACCATTGCGCTCCCTGATCCGCATCCAGCGGTGAACCTGGGGATCGTACCGAACGGTGAGGAACACCAGGTACGCGCCGCCCACCTGCTGCTCGCACCGAAGCAGCCCGTCCACGAGCCCGATGCTCAGCTCGTTCCCCTCGCTCAGGTACGCGCGCAGGCGGGCCTGGCCCATGCGCGGACCGCGCACCAGCTCAACCCAGATCATCGAGCCGGCAAGGTCGTAAGTACCCTTCGCCGTGTATCCCGCGTACGTGTTGGCGCTGGAGCTGGCTTGCGGCAGCTCCAGCCGGCGGTTCACCTCACGTGCGTCACCAAATACCCACCACTTTGTGGTATCAGCAACGTTGTCGTTGAAGTCTTCGGTAAACTCGTGTGCCTTCGGCATGCTCGGCTCCTGGGGATCCACATGAATGTGCTGCCGGAAACGCTGCGATGTCGCGCTTGCCTGAATCTCGCCCCTTTCCCGTTCGTGGGTTTCCGCCCTCTCCGTCTTACGAAGGGGTAGGTCGCGAGGTATGACGTGTCAAGCATTTAGTGTCACTAAACAATTGAAGGTCGGGCGAACGCTTCCCTCCGTGGTTCGTTGCAGCTCCAGCGAAGCACGTTCCCGATGCTCAACCCGGCACGAACCGGGAGCCGCGGAGGGGTCTTCTGCCCCTCCGCGGCTCCCGTCGCTCTTCCCTCGCAATGCCTCAGAGCGCGGGAACCACCTTGCCGTCGAAGATGCGGATGCGGTTGCCGTCGAGCCGGGTGATCTCGAAGAACGCATCGTCCTCGTTGAAGCCCAGGCTCATCTCCTGGAGCAGCGCGATGCCGATGCGCTCGCCCAGCAGCAGCGACTCGGTGTGGTCGCTGCGCCAGTGCACCCCCGCCCCGTTGCGGAAGAGCGAGACGTTGCCGGCCAGCTTGTTCAGCTCGCCGCCCACCGTCATCGGCGGCTCGCCCGTCGCGGGCGTGTAGGTGACCAGCGACAGGCCGTCCGCGGCGGCCTCCACGGGGTTTTCGATGACCTTGGTGTCGTCGAAGAACGCCTTGAGGATGGTGATGCATGCCGCCGAACCGGTGGCGTGCCCCGCGCCGTACGCCGGGTGCGTGGGCGCGCCCTCGGGGTACGCCTGCGGCAGCAGGTAGGTGGCGGGGAAGCGCTTGTTCGCGCCGAAATAGTACTCCGAGAGGCCCCCCGTCAGCAGCGAGTTCTTGATGCTGGGGTCCAGGGGGTAGTCGCGGCGGGCCGACAGCCAGTTGTCCACACGTCCGCCGTACTCCTCGGGACGCAGCCGGCGGTGGACGCCCCATTTTTGCCACCACACGGCCCGCAGCGCCCGGCCCAGCACCTCGGGCACCACCTGCAGCAGGTGCGTGGGGCCGAAGGTGGCGAAGCCGCCCTGCGTGCGGGAACGGTCCGCGGGCGCCGGGGGCATGTACGGGTTGCCCTGGTCGTACGGGAACTCGCTCTCGATCTGCGGACGCCCGGTGCGCCCGGCGTTGGTCAGCTGGTTGCCCGCTGGCTCCGACATCAGGATCCACGCGGCGTTGTAGAACGCGTCCACCACCTGGTCGAAGTGCACGAACGTGGCACCGTCGCGCAGGTTGCGGATGAACCGCTTGGTGGTTTCGAACGTGTCCTGCCCGCGCGTGTCCTGGCCGTCCTGCACGTCGAGCCAGGCGGCGAACTCCTCGTGCAGGTAGTCCACTCCCGGCGTGGCAGAAAACAGCCGCTGGTCGATGTTCCGCGCGCCGTACGAGATGAACCCGTCGGTGGCGTCGCGGCCCTGCCCGGCGGGCTTGCGCGGGTCGACGTTGCCCTTGAGCAGGAACTGCGACACGTACGGGCCCACCTGCTCGCCCGCGAAGATGCCGCGGAAGACGTTCTGCGCTGTGACCGGCGTCGTGCCGCCGAACTGCGGGAACTCGGTGTTCAGCGACGCGACGGCGTCGGCGATCTCCGGGCTGGTGCCGTACTGCTTGAAGGGCACGTCGCGGGCGACCGCCATCCAGTACAGCTCACCCGCCTCGTGCGCGGCGATGGCGCTGTCGAAGCGCGGCGCGGGTGGCTGCGTGAGCGCCTGCGCGTCGGGGCCTTCCAGGTCGAACGCCAGCCCGGCCTGCGGATTGGTGAGCTTGATGGGACTGCCCGCCTGCGTGAGGATGATCTCCTCGAAGTCCGCCGGGTCGCGGCTTTCCAGCGCGCGCACCAGGCTGGCGTACGACGCGGGGTCCGGATCGCCCAGCAGGTCGTGCCGCAGGCTCTTGGAGTAGTTGCCCGCGAACGGGGTGGCCAGGTAGCTCACCTCGTCGTTGTTGTTGGCGTGCTCCTCGTGCTCGCGCGAGGCCGCCAGCTCCGCCGCCTGCACGCGGACGTCGCGCGCCGAAAGCCGGCGCTCTTCCACCCGCCGCGCGATACCGGTCTCCTGCACGTTGAAGTTGTCGAACACCGCAAACCCGGGCGAGGCCACCACCGCGCCGATGCTGGTGCCGATCAGCAGCTGCACCGCCGTGGTGTCGATGGGGCTTCCGCTGCGGTACAGGGTCGTCCAGTCTACGCCGTCGGGCGAAACCTGCCACGAGAGCGCGCCGGCCGTTTCGCGCAGCCGCAGCCAGCGGTGCGCCACGGGGTCGTACGGCACGTGCTCCAGCCGGGTGAAGATGCCTCCGGCCGACTGCACGCACTCCACCTCGTCGTCGTCCACCCACAGGGCCACGTATTCACCGCTGGCCTCCTGCGCCGCCATCCCGGAGCGCACCCCTTCGGCCGCGTTCAGCGGCCGCACAAGCTCCACCCGCATCTCCGACTCCGTCAGGTCGTAGAACGCCACCGACCGGAAGAGCAGGCCCGACGCCTGGTTGCCGGGCGGGCGGATTTCGATCCGCCGGTTGATCTCGCGAATGCGTACGTCCGCGGGTACGATCCACTTGCTCGTGTCGACGCTGTTGTCGTTGAAGTTGTCGACCAGCGTATGTGCTTTTGCCATTCGTTTTGTTTCCCGCCAAGGTTGTCGCCGTGCGCCGCCAAGTGGGCGGCGAGTCCTGCCCCGTACCCCCTGCGCCCTTTCTACCTGCTGGTGTATTCGGTGTATGTTCGGATAGATGAAGCTAGCGGCAGTTCGGAAAAAATCAACTGGGAATGTCTGTAAACATGCGCAGCGGAAGCGTGCGGTGTTCGGCGTTTCGCGCGGCGAGGACGAAATCGAAGCGCCCCGGCGGCCGTCCGACTGACGGCGTCACTACGTCCAGCACGACGCATCAGTCCGGACCTCGGGGAACCCAGAGGACTCTGCGGGTACACGTGACGGACTTGGGCGAAGGGAGCTGGGTTTTTCCCCGACGCTCTTCTCGACGCCCTGTACTATGAGAAGATGACGAAGACGATCACGTGGGATCTGCTGCAGTTGTCGCCCCTGCGATGGGTGCTCGCGGCGGCGGCGCTGACCATTCTCGCGGCCGGGGTTCCTGCCCCCGGGCGGGCACAGCTGCACGAGTTCGGGATTGGAGCGGGGATCGCGGCAGCCGTGTCGGAAATCAACACGCGCCAAGGCCCCGGCCCGCACCTGCTCGGATACGCCGGGGTCCATGTGAATGCCACGCTTCAGTTCCGGGGCGAGCTCGCTTTCGTCCAGTTCAACGGCAAGCCGTACTCCGGCATCGAAGGGCCGAGCGGTGAGTCACGCCCGGATCTGCGGGTGGCCAGCGTCGGCGGTACGCTGGTGTATACGCCGCGGGGCACCGGCACAGGCGTGTACGGGTTGATCGGAGCCGGCATGTACCAGCTCTCCGCGGGAGGCGACTCCGAAGGGCTGGTGCCCGGCGCCAGCGTGGGCGTGGGAACGAACCTGGACGTGGGCGGAGCGGCGCTGTTCGCCCAGACCCGGCTGGAGGTGCCGTTCTCGACGTTTGGTTCGGGCACCGAGTCTGCGCCCAACGTGTACCTGCCGTTCACCGTCGGGCTCCGAATCCCGTGCTGCGGCGACCCCGCGCCGGGAACCTAGCCGAGTCGAGCGCACAAGATGAAGCGCCTCCGGGATTTCCCGGAGGCGCTTCGTCGTGATCCGTCCGATCGTGCCCGGCCGATCGGCTACTTCTCGCCCATGAACGGGTACTCGAACGAGTGCGCGGGGGCGAACGTTTCCTTGATGGTGCGCGGCGAAATCCAGCGGAGCATGTTCAGGATGCTCCCCGCCTTATCGTTGGTGCCGCTGGCCCGCGCGCCGCCGAACGGCTGCTGCCCCACCACCGCGCCCGTGGGCTTGTCGTTCACGTAGTAGTTGCCCGCCGCGTTCCGCAGCTCGCGGTCGGCCTGCAGCAGCGCCGCGCGCTCGGTGGCGAACACGGCGCCCGTCAGCGCGTACGGCGTGCTCTTGTCCACGATGCGCAGCGTGTCCTCCCACTGCGCATCGGGATACACGTACAGCGACACCACGGGGCCGAACACCTCTTCGCACATCAACTGGTAGGCGCTGTTCTGCACCTGCACCAGCGTGGGCTGAATGAAGTAGCCCGTGCTGTCGTCGTACGTGCCGCCCGCGATCACCTCCACGTCGTCGGCCTCGTGGGCGTGCTTGATGTAGCCGGTGATCTTGTCGTACGCCTTCCGGTCGATCACCGCGCCCATGAAGTTGCGGAAGTCCGCCGGGTCGCCCACGCGCACCTTGTCCAGCATCCCCAGCGTATGCTCGCGCACCGTGGGCCACAGGCTCTCGGGGATGTACAGCCGCGACGCCGCGCTGCACTTCTGCCCCTGGTACTCGAAGCCGCCGCGCACGATGGCCGTCGAGAGCGCCAGCGGATCGGCCGAGGCGTGCGCGACGATGAAGTCCTTGCCGCCCGTCTCCCCCACCAGCCGCGGATAGCTGCGGTAGCTGCCGATCTTTTCGCCCACCGTCCGCCAGATGGTCTGGAAGACCGCGGTGCTGCCAGTGAAGTGAATGCCGGCCAGGTTGCGGTCGTTCAGGATGACGTCCGTCATGGGGATGGGGTCGCCGGGGATGAAGTTGATGACCCCCGGCGGAAGCCCCGCCTCTTCCAGCAGCTTCATGATGTAGTAGCCGCTGTACACCGCCGTCTGCGCGGGCTTCCACACGGCCACGTTCCCCAGCATGGCGGGGGCGCTGGGCAGGTTGCCGGCGATGGCCGTGAAGTTGAACGGCGTGACGGCGTACACGAAGCCTTCCAGCGGACGGTGGTCCAGGCGGTTCCACATGCCCGGGCCGCTGATCGGCTGCTCGCGGTAGATCTGCTGCGCGAAGTTGGTGTTCCAGCGCAGGAAGTCGATGAACTCGCAGGCAGCGTCGATCTCGGCCTGGTACGCGTTCTTGCCCTGGCCCAGCATGGTGGCCGCGTTCAGGATGGGGCGCCAGCGGGTGGCCAGCAGCTCGGCGGCGCGCTGGAAGACGGCCAGGCGGTCTTCCCAGGGCCAGCGGCTCCACTCCTTCCACGCTTCCATGGCCGCGTCGATGGCCTGCCGCACCTCGTTGGGCCCGGCCTTGTGGTAGCGCGCCAGCACGTGCCCGTGGTTGTGGGGCATCGTCTGCGCTTCCATGTCGCCGGTGCGCACCTCGCGCCCGCCGATGATCAGCGGGATCTCGATCTCCTCGCCCGACATCCGCGCGAGCGTTTCCTTGAGCAGCGCACGCTCGGGCGAGCCCGGCGCATACGACAGCACGGGCTCGTTCACGGTCTGCGGCACGATCGGAATGCTATTCATCCACCCTCTCCTCGTCGGCTGTGGTTCCGGGCCGGGAAGTTAGGGTGCGGGGCGGGGAGGCGCTACCCGGGAGAGATGGTCTAGGCCTCGGCCTCTGGACTGCGGTGCCGACGTAAGTGACGCTTCTCGTTAGAAACGGAAGGCACGTCGGCTGGGGACCCGGTGACGTATTCCGGACCCGAATTTTACCAGATTCGATCCCCAATCTCCATTGGTTGCATGACGGCTGCCGTTGCGCGATGTTAGCTGCGATAGTTGGCCCGATCTATCCCTACCACAGGCATACGGATGGCCGCAAACCCATTTATGGATGAACTACGGCAGCTTCGTGCCGACTTCGAGGCCCAAGCAAGTCGTTATCACGACCTCTCACTGAAGATCTACTATCTCGAAGCTGATGATGACCCAGCCTCCTTGAAACTGCCTCGTCCTCATCACGCGATCAACTTGTGGCAGTTTGTTGGTACCACTCCAGCAGCTTTGGACACCTTCAAGGGAATTACACGTTTTGGACTGGCGAAAGCTCAACTGACCGCGCTCGCCGTTATCGCCGGGCCAGAAACAGCGCTGTTTCGACGCATGGCTTTTCGGGCTGCAACCATAATTCCAGCAGAATTGCAAGAGTTAGTGCAGCGGATGATTTCGGAGAACTTGCTCGCGGCTGTGAAGGCGGCCAATGACGAAGAAACGACAGGGAAGCCAGTTATCTCGGAAAACAGCAATCCGCTGGCTGTCTGGATCAATCTGATGTTATTGAGCATTTCGACATTCCAGCCGGAACGCTTGGGGCACGACGGGCTCCAAGTGGACCCATTCACAGGCTCACTGGCTGCCCTCGATCTCTTGTTAGGGCGGTTCTCCGCTCAAGGCAGGAAAGCAGATACCCACATGAAGGATCCTTTAGCCAATCGTCGTTTTCAAGTTGCGCTCTCGTTCCCTGGAGAGAGGCGAGAGTTCGTGAAGAGTGTGGCCGATGGGCTACGTTCGCGGGGTGTGGACGTGTTCTACGACCACTTCTTTGAAGCCGAATTGGCAACCTTAGATCTTGATATTCGTTTACAACGGATCTATCACGACAACTCAGATCTGCTCATCGTCTTTGTATGCGAGGAATATGAGAGGAAAGATTGGTGTGGATTGGAGTTCCGCGCGATCCGCGATTTGATCAAACAGCGCCGGGCTGACCTGATGTTGATGCGGTTCGACGACAGCGAGTTACCCGGCATCTTCTCCATCGACGGCTATATCGATTTACGAGGCCGTACGCCGGAGCAGGCGATCGATTTGATTTGCCGACGCATAACGCAATGAGTTACGGCGTGGTAAAGGACCGAGTCATCATGCTAAGTCATTCCAATTCATCTGCTAAGCGATCCAAGCCGGCCGCATAGCGTCTCAGGTATGCGGCTTGAGCACGGGCGAGCCGCGCCACAACCGGTTGCCAATCACGCGGCGGCGTCCGCGCATTCGGCCCCTCCATTCGCGCACGCATGATGGTGTGCGTGTCTTTCCCGAACGCTTCAGCGACCTTCGCGAGCGTCATCGTTGGAGCCGACGTGAGCACGTCCGTGGCTTCCTTGAAATCCATCCTCACCTCCCGTTCTGGTACGATGAGCATTGACAAACGCCCGGCATGGTATTGGTTTACATACCAGCAGGGCACGAGAACAAGGCTGGCCGCTCTCCCGCTAAGAAGCACGCCCAGCCTTGCACCACGAACCGACCCGAAGGCCGCCCGCTCGCCAAGGATAGCCCTGCCGCGCGCCGAGGGTCAAGAGAGATGGAGGTGCACGATGGCGAAGAAGACGATCGTACCCATCCAACTGCCCGGCGGCTTCGTCGTGAAGAAGCAGCACGGGAGCCGCTACTGGATGGTGATCGACCCCGTGGGCGAGCTGGTGTGCCTCACCGTCTACAAGAAAGGCGCGATGGAGGTGGTGCGGCGGCTGGCGGCTTGAAACGGAACGGCGCCGCGGGAAGAGATCCCCGCGGCGCCGGGATTCTGCCGCCTCAGGGACTTGCCATCGGCACGACGGTAAGGACGATCTGAGGAATGGTGAACGGGGCGTCAGCGGAAGCCGTTTCCACGGCGGAGCCTTCATATCGTCACGGGCGCTTCAGAAGCTTCGGGTTCGGCGGCCAGCGCACCGCCGCCCAGGTAGCGTTTACAGGTGAGATCCAGCGTACAATAGAGACGGCGCGCTGGTATGCTCCCATCAGATCGTAGTCCAGCAGCGGTTCGTGATGCGCGATCCGGTTCCGAAGAAGACGGATAGATTCCGCTCGCGCGTGGACGATGCCGCGATCGATTCTAGCAGGCGCGTAAGGGAACGAGCCGGCGAACTCACGCTTCCAGATCCGGGCCTCAAAGCGCGCGGTCAGGAGCATGGTCCAGAACCAGTATGTTTGGGCGGCCACAACATCACCCGTCGATACAGAAGTCGCTCGTAGCTTGGACTCCAATTTCCGGCGTCCGGCTTCGAACGTAGCTCGTTCCTGGCGGGGGAGATTCCGCAGGAACCCCAGTGAGTAGGGCCACTGCGGGCCGAACTGGGATACGAGAGCGCGGTTCACCGCATTTCGCAGGGCGACTTCGTTCACCTGCAAAGCAGGGTACAGCGCCGCGGCGGCTTGAACATTCCAGCCGTACAGGTCGAAAGCGCGCCGCACGTTGTTGTGGGCGTGACTCAGGTACGTAGAGAGCCTCGCTGGCGATATCGCCTCACGAAGCGAGATGATGTCGTGAGCAGTTCGTGGAAACCCCGGGTTGACGAGGGGCGGACAAGGTAGCATATTTCACACGTGAGCCTTCGGATTCGCGCCTGCCAAGCAGGTTCCCCGGAGGACATCGAAGATGGAGAGCGGGCCGGGTGCGTGCACCCGGCCCGCTCTACTTGTATCCAGAGTGAACACGCCCCCAAGCATAACACTCCGTCCACGTTCGTGCCACTTCCTTTGTCGTGCGCTACGGCGAGTTCGCCTCATCAAGCCCGCTCGGGCGGCGATGATCCCGTGGGCGAGCTGGCGTGCCTCACCGTCTACAAGAAAGGCGCGATCGAGGTGGTGCGGCGCCTGGCGGGGTGAACGGCACCGGCGCCGCGGGGAGTCTGCCCCGCGGCGCCGGCTGTTCGTCCAAGTGCTCAGCGCAACCCGTCGAATCCACCAGGTCGACCGGGCAACCTGAACGATCTCTCAACTTAGAAGCGCAGCGAAACGTTCAGGCTGAGGTCGCTCGGGCGGGGGTCCATCCGGAGCGACTCAGGCAACACCTCCTGCCATGCCTCCCGCTGTCGTGAGCCAAATCCGAGGCCGATCGCGGCGCCTCCGATGGCGACGCCCGCCACCATGGGAACTGCGTGCGGCCCGGTGTACCTGCAAGTTGGGGGGAGGGCCGGGTTCTCCAGGGGATCGCATTCCGTGAAGCCGCCGGCCCGCTTCACTACCTGGTAAACCACCAGGCCGAACCCCGCGCCAATGAGCGCGCCCTTGAGCATCCCCTGAATGCGGCCGCGGTTGGCGGACTGGGCACCCTGACTGATCTGCAGGCGGCGGACGGCGCTGAACGGTAGCGTCAACAGCGTGTCGCCCCTCTCCAACAGCGCGGTAATCGAAGTGCTGTCGATGCTGACGAGCGTGGCTACCTGCGGCCGGTGAATCTCATTGATGGGGACGCCGTCGACAAAAACGGGCTGCGTCACGCGGATACGAGTGCCGGGCTGCACCTGCGTCAGTTGCCCGGCGGCGGCGGAGGCGGTGCAGGCGAGCGCCAGCGCAATGATGAGGGAACGGAGAATCATGGGGTTGTTGCGGAGGGGGTGGGGGAAGCATCCTCTGCGTCTGATACGCAGCGCGCCGGTTGGTCAGGGCACCGAAGCTACGCGGGACACGCGCCGAGGGTCAAGAAAGGTGGAGGTGCACAATAGCAAGGGAGCAGACCTCCGCAACGCCCGCCACACTCCCCGAGCCGCTACTGGATGGTGATCGACCCCACGGGCGAGATGGTGTGCCTCACCGTCTACAAAAAGGGCGCGATGGAGGTGGTGGGGCGGCTGGCGGCGTGAATGACACCCAGCTGGCGCGGAGCGTTACGGGTTCTCCGCCATCACAACGCAGTGAAAGGGCAGCTGCTTTCAGTCCGAGCGCGTTGGTGGTGGTGGATGAGCGCAGATCCAGGCGCCACCTGAGCGATCGCCCGTCACGCACCTGCCCGATCCGCGCCTGGTACGTGGCGGGGCCGGGAAGCGTGCCGGTGAATGCAATTGTGTCCGCATGTTCCACGATGGACCGCCCGGCCGCGTCCTGGTGCCGACGAACCCGTGCGGGCGGCGCCTTCTTGCGTCCCGCGACGCTCGCCGCGGGCGGCGCGTTCCCGGGTGCTGCGACGGGAGCCGCCGGCACCGGCGGCAATGGAGGCGCGACCGTGGCACGTTCCGGATCGGCAGCCAGTTGTCCCAGCGTGTGCAGCTGCGCGATGGCTTCCAGGGCATGAACACCGGCGCGCGACCGGATGTCCGGCACGGGCTCTCCGGCCGCCAGGTCTTCGACGTAGCGAACCCGCGCCTCGGCCGAGGCGTGCATCTGCCGCAGCACGTTCAGCTGCGATCGACGCGTCTCGTCCAGCGAAGAATCCGCCAGCAGAAAGGCCATTGCTTCATGCGTGTGGTGCGCGATCACCCGCAGGGCCGCGACCAGGCTTGCCACGTGCGCGGCCGACAGGGGCGAGGCCGGGCGCCAGCTGGGCAGCGGCGCCGGAACCTCGACATCCAGCCGGTACTCCGGGTTGGCGCGCGCCTGGTGAGCGCGGTTCACCCACCGTTCCACCTCCCGAAAGTAGCTGAGCGCCTGCTCGGCCGTGCTCCGCGGCACGAACCCCGCCGTGGCCGGCGCCTGCCTGTAGTCGCCCTCCAGGAGTTCGCTGCCGAGCGTCTGGAGAACGAACGCGTTCCACGCGGCGATCCACGCCTGGCGCGTGCCGGGGGGCACCGACCACGGGTCCACGCCGTCGATCCGGCACTCCAGGCGCCGGTTTTCCACCCACTCCTGGAGCTCGAACACCGGGCCGCCGGCGCGCCGGTACGACTCCAGGGCGGCGGCGGATATCTCTCTCCTCAGCGTGGAGAGGAAGCGATTCCACCCCGTGGGCCTGTTGGTCATGCGTAGAGGGTCCGGAGACGTCGCGCGGCGATGCAGGAAAGTGGCTCACCCTGCTGGTGCCCGAAAGGAAACGGCGCCGCGGAAGTCCTCCGCGGCGCCGGGTGCGTAGGATCACTGGACGCTCGCTGAACCGTCTTGTTCAGAAGCGCAGCGAAACGGTCAGGCTGATTTCGTTGGGCCCGGCGACGGGACGCAGCGAGCGGGGGCGCACCTCCTGCCATGCCTCGCGCTGCCGTGAGCCCATCCCGAATCCGATTGCGGCGCCGCCGATGGTGCCGCCCACGATCGCGGGAACCATGTGCGGCAGCTCGGGCTTCGTTTTGGCTTTCGGGTGGCAGGATTCATTCGGGAAACCCGGCACGCAGTCAGCATCGTCGAGCCGCTGGTCGGCGACCTGGATCAGGTACCCCAAGCCGTATACCACCGCAAGGAATCCCCCGCCGATGATCGCGCCCTTGCGCATCTGGTGAATCCTGGCGCGGTTACCGGAGATCGATCCCTGGCTGACCTGCAGGCGGTTGATCGCGCTGAACGGCAGCGTCAGGAGCGTCCCGTCCTCCTCAAGCAGCGCGGTGATTGACGCGCTGTCGACGCTGACCAGGGTGCCGACCTGCGGCTGGTGAACCCGGCCGATGTCGACGCCGTCGATGAAGACGGGCTGCGTCACGCGGATACGAGCCCCGGGCAGCACCTCTGTCTCCTGCGCAGCGGCGGCGGAGGCGGTGAAGGCGAGGGCCAGCACAGTGACGACGGAGCGAAAAATCATCGGATTGTTGCGGAGGGGTGGAGGAAGATCCTCTGCGGCTGATCCCCAGCGCGCCTGCTGGTCAGCCCCTGCGAAGCTACGCGGGACACGCGCCGAGGGTCAAGAGAGATGACGGTGCACGACGGCATGGACGCGAGCGCCGCAACGCCCGCTCCACTTCCTGGGCGGGCGCAGGGGAGATAGGGTGGTGGCTGGTGGCGTGAACGAGTCCCCACGAACGCAGAATCCCGGCACCGCTGGTGCGGCGCCGGGATTCCGTCACCTCAGGGACTTGCCGTCGCGAGGACGGTATAGGACGACCTGAGGAATGGTGAAGAGAATGTATCAGCGATGAGGCGTCGGCGGAAGCCGAAGGTGGAGAGCGGGCTGGGTGCGTGCACCCAGCCCGCTCTACTTGTATCCAGAGTAAACACCCGTCCAAGCAATAACCTTCATCCAAATTCGCGCCAGTTCGGTGTTCGTCGGCGCGATGAGTTTGCGGCTACCTTCCAGCCAGGTACTCCTCCCAGTAGAGCGGCGGTCCCACGAGCTTCATCCCGTGCGACTGGAACAGCTGGCGAAGCCCGTCGATGGAGAGCGCCTCGTGCACGGGCGTTTCCACGTGGGTGCCGAGTTCGCGGAAGAACTCCTCCATGGCGCCGGCCGGCTGGTACACGTTCAGGATTCTGCCCGGCCCGCCGCCCGCGAACACCCAGACGTGGGGCACCTCGCGCGGAACGAAGGCGCTTTCCCCCGGGCCCAAGCGAAGCTGCTGCTCCCCGATGTGCAGCTCTACCTCGCCGTCGAGCACGTAGATCCACTCGTCCTGGCCGTGGTGCAGGTGGCGCGGACCGCCGCCGCTGCCGGTGAACTCGAAGATGCTCATGGCGCCGCCCGTGTCGCGTGCCGACACCTTGCAGTCGTTCGGCTCGCCGCCCAGCAGCACGTGCTCACCGAACCGGTCCTTGCCGGCCGCCACGTTGAAGCCGGCGAACATCTCCTCGCTTTGCATGGTCGTTCTCCCTTTCAGGTGGTCGAGGGTCCTGTCGATCGTTGCGATCAGCCTGCGGGTCCGCGCGACGTTCTTCTGCAGGACCTTCCGGTGCGATTCCAGGGCGTCTACGGTCGCGAACTCGGGGCGGCCCAGGATCTCCTTGATCTTCTTCAGCCCGAACCCGAGCTCGCGGTAGAACAGGATCTGCTGCAGCATCAGCAGCTGCGGCTCCTCGTAGTAGCGGTAGCCGTTCGCGCCGTACGAGGCAGGCTTCAGCAGGTCCGTCTCGTCGTAGAAGTGAAGCGTGCGCACGCTTATTCCCGACATCGAGGCGACTTCCTTGACCGTGTAGGCCATCGCAAGCTCCCTGAAAAGTCGAACCGCACCAGACGGCGACGTACACTCTAAGGGATCACGCTACGTGAGGGTCAAGGGCTTTCGTGCCCGGAGAGAAATGCGGCGCAGGCCGCCGTTCGGCGCCATGGCTCGCATCAGTAGCACGAAGGCGGGACGGACGCGTCAGGGCGGGGGGGCGTGCTGTCGACATCGATGGCCGGATCAGGAGATCCGATCCGCCGATCACTTGGTGAGCACGGTCGCGTGGCCTTCGGGGCAGATGCCGCGCAGCGTCCCGGGCCAGGGATCGTCGTTCTCGGTAATCGTCCAGCACTGGCCGCAGTAGACGAGGGCGCACGAAGGGCAGAAGAACGGCGTCCACTCAGGGTTCAGAAGGTGCAGCGAGATCACGTCCGCATTGTGCAGCGCATCCTGCACCCCCTCGGCGACGCGATCGCCGAACGTGGCCTCGTCCGCGGGCACGGGCACGCGCTGCCATCGACGGCCGGCGTAGCTGTCGATGGTCAACTCCGAAGCGTCCGAATATCGCCGGACGAACTCGACCACGGCGGCTTCCGTCCCGTGCCGTGCGCAAACGAAGCGCCCCCGGGTGGTTGCCATCTCGCGCAGCTCCGCCACCAGGTTCTCCACGGACCGCGGCGGGGCAGCGGGTGCCTCGTCCCGGCCCTCGGGCGTGGGCGGCGTTGGGGGATCGCGGCGCAGGATGGTGCGCAGCATGGCGATCACGCTCCTGCGGTTCATGCTCGATCTGCTGGCCGCGGGTTCGGGCGGGGAGGCAACGCGACGCCAATCTGCGACATGCGATGCGTGTACGCACCAGGCGCCCCCGCCGGATGGGACGCATCGCGGCTGCCATCATTTTGCTGACTGCCGGCGCGTCGCGGGCGGCGGAAGAGGTGAACAGAGCGAGCAGTCGTGCGAAATTCTGTGGATGTTCTTGGAAGTTCTTGACCGGTCAACGAGCTTGTTGTGCAAGTCGCTGCCGCGGCTGTGGATAGCATTGAATTAAGAAGTCGGCGTGCGGCGTACCGCGGCTTCGAGATCGCCTTCGCGGTCCAGGAACTCGCGCGGGCGAGGCCACGTGATCGCACCGGCAGCAGGGGAGCGCGGCCGACCGCGGAAAGCCAGCACCGCTGAACCCGATAATCGAATCTCTCTCCCACGCTGGCCGGTTGAGGGCGTCGCGTTAGCCCGACTGCGGCTGGGCGGCGCTCGGCGGCTGTCTTTGTGCGGCCCATGGTGTACTTCCGATGCTCTTGACCCATGGCGCGCGGCAGGGCAGCTTCCTTACACGACCGGCTTGGGGAACGAAGCCGGGACTCGGATGAACAATTTCCTCGGGACCCAGACCTTCATGAGCAGCTTCCGCGAGCGGATCACGATGGATCCGGCGATCTGCCACGGCAAGCCTACTGTGCGCGGCCTGCGTTATCCCGTGCAGATGATTCTCGAGTTGCTCAGCGCGGGCATGACCCCCGATGAGGTGCTTGCTGATTACGAAGATCTGGAGCGCGAGGACATCTTTGCCGTGCTGGAGTACGCGGCGCACCTGAGCGGCGTGAAGCGCATCGAGCCGCTTGCCGCATGAGGTTCATCGTCGATGCCCAGCTGCCGCGGCGCATCGCCGGCTGGCTGCGGGAAGCTGGGCACGACGCGATCCACACGCTGGATCTTCCCGAGGGAAATCGCACCACCGATCGCGCGATCATCGGCCTGTCGCTTCGGGAGCAACGGGTGGTGGTGACCAAGGATGCAGACTTCGTCTCGGGATTCGTACTCCAGAACGAACCCGAACGCCTTCTGCTCATCTCAACGGGCAACATCACCAATGCCGAACTCCAAGACATTCTCGTCCCGAACCTGCGTGCGATCGTGGCGGCGTTCGATGAGGCGCGGTTCGTAGAGATCAGTCGCGCCGGAGTGATCGCTCACGAGTAGAAGACTGTTCCGTAAACCATCTGCCTGTCTCACAGGTTCAGCTGTCAGGGTCGGTGTACGCTACGGAGCGATTCTCCCGGCGGATCGGTCGACTGCGGCGGCGTGACTCCCTCCAGCACGAAGCGGCTGAGGTCGCGGGTGAGGGCGGGGATCAGGCCCTCCTGGTGGGCGGCCTGGCCGCGGGCGGCGATTTCGGCGGCGAGGGCGGGGAAGGTGCGCGCGGCGCGGTCAAGCGCGCCGGGCTCCAGCGCGCCGCCCTCGGTGCGTAGCGCGTCGCGGTAATCATCCATGGTCATGCGCCAGGGGCTGGCGGCGCCGGGGTAGCGCGCCAGCACCAGCGCCGCGATCTCCAGCCCCTTCGCGTCGAAGTCGCCGCCGTAGAACAGGTGCGCGCCGCGCTGCACCAGTGCGTCCAGCAGCGCCTTGTCGGCCAGGTTCAGGTTGCCGTTCGTGCAGATGAGCGTGGGATGATTGTCCGGGACAAACTGGCGCACGTGCTTGATGAGCGCCGCCAGCACCGTCGGGTTCTCCACCACGAACGCCACGTTGCGCCACGCCCGCACGTCGCCCCCGATCTCGGCCAGCGTGTTGAGCGTGAACGGGCGGTCGATCCCCTCGCGCCGCAGCTCCCTCAGGTACGGGGTGTCGCCGTCCAGCCCAAAGGTGTCCACGCGCACGGAGATGGGATCTCGCGCGATCCCGGCCGCGGAGAGCAGGTTCAGCTTCCACGCCGCGGAGCCGCGCTCTTCGCGGGCGGCGGTCTCCGGAAAGGTGAAGGCGAGCGCGCGGATGAGCAGCGCGTGCGCCGGCTTGCCCGCATCCAGTCCGTGCGCGTTTCCCGTGACCTGGTTGGCCAGTTCCGCCAGGTAGACGGGCGGTGCGCCGGGCGCGGGAAGGCGGTGGAAGGCGAGTGCGACGGCGCGGATTCCCTCCAGCAGCGCCTGGTCGCCCCAGCGGGTGGCGTCCGCACGCAACTCCGGTTCGCCGGCGTGCATCCATCCGACGACACGGGCGTAGGCTTCCGTCGAAACTCCGAGCGTCGGCAGCAGTTCGAAGCACTGGCGGACCGCGCGCTCGCGGTTCGCGATCCGGCGTGCCCGTTCCTCCTTCGGGCGCGGGATCGGCGCGCCGCGGTGAAGCTCGATGGCCTCGTCCAGTGAGCAGTGGAAGACCGTCTGCTCCCGGAGGCGTTCATCGATGTCGCGGACGCCGATCGTTCGTCCCGGCTCCACCCATTTTCCGATCAGGTCCTGCAGCGCGTCGGCTTCGTCGCGCGACCGGATCTCCACGCGCCCCTTGGGCTCGCCGTTGCGGGCGAGCGAGGCATGCAGATCCTCCAGCAGCGGCGCGAGGTGCTTGTTGCGCAGCAGTGCGAGCAGATCGCGCCGAAGGTCAGGGTGCATGCTCCGTCTCCATTGATCCGCGCGATGAAGTTTCCATCCCCAGCAACTCGTCGCCGATGAATTCATACCGCCGCACGCCGTCCCACAGGCTGAGCGTGGGGGCGACGGTCACGCCGTCCGTGAGCATCTCGTAGGTGGCGGAGCCGCGCACCTCTTTCCCCAGCGCAGTGGCCTTTTCCGTCGCCATGATCCAGCAGAAGTCCAGCTCCGTCAGCAGCGCGTAGATCTCTGCCGCGTTGCGGTCGTCGACACCGGCGAAGGCCTCGTCGAAGCCGACCAGGCGCGGCGCCGCGCGGTCGGCGGACTGCAGGCGCGCGCTCACGGCCGCGATCAGCGGCAGCAGCAGGTCCAGCGTGCGCCGGCCGCCGCTTCCCTGACCGTAGAGCCGCTTGGTGAGCGGAATCCATCGGCCGGATTCGTCCTTGCGCTGCACGGTGAGCGTGTACCACTGCGTGTAGTCCACCATGCGCAGCAGCGCCGTGCGGTAGTCCTCCAGCAGCTCGCGCTCGCGGTTCCGGCGGCGGATGTCCGCCACCATCGTGCGGAAGATCTCCAGCAGTTCCTCGCGCCGCGCCTCGTCCAGGGCAATGCCGCGCTGCGTGAGCAGGTCGTCCAGGCGGCGTGGGTCGAATGCGTCCGTGGCTTCGCGGGTGCGCACGTCCCAGTGCAGGCGCATGATGCCGCCCTTGAACAGCTTCATCCGCCCGAGGATGCCGTTGATGTCGCTCACCCAGTGGCGCGTGTTGCGGATGGCGTCGCGGATGGCGTCTACCACGTCGCGCAGCATCAGCTGCTCGATCAGCCGGCGGTCCTCGTCTTCCAGCAGCGTCTCGTTGCGCGCTTGCTGCTCCTCGAGCGTGCGATACAGCTCGTCGAGCCGCATCGGCCCCAATTCGTGGGTAAAGCGGAGGATGTCGCCGTCCAGCTCGGGGCTCATCTCCTCGAACGCGCCCCGCGCCCGGGCATAGGCGGCGTTCAGCTCCTGCTGGGCGCCCTTCACCTCGTCGTCGATGGTCTCGGGGGCGATGTCGTGCAGGATGCGCTGCATGGCCCTGGAAAGGCCGGTCCCGCGCATGTCCCTGACGTATTCCTCCAGCGTGGGATACGCCTCGATCCGCTCCCGGAAAGCGGACTCGGCGGATTGGAGGGAGATGAATGCGCTCCGAAGCTGGCCGGCGTAGTCCGGCTCCTGGGCGGTGAGGGTGTCGATTTGGCCCGTGTTCCGGTCGATGGACTTCTCGGCCTCGCGGTCCTGCCGCTCGATGGCGTCCAGCCGCTTTTCCAGGTCGCGGATCTCTGCCGCCAGCACTTCACGGCCCACGCTGGCGCGGGATAGCTGCTCGTTCAGCGCGGCGATCTGCGCGTCCAGCGTCTGCACGCGCACGCTCGCCTCGGCGATACGGGGCGCCAACTCCTCGATCTGGACGCGGAACGCGTCGTGGGCGCGCGTGCGAGCGGCGTAGTTGCGGCGCAGCTCGTCCAGCCGTTCCACGTCCTCACCGATGGCGCGGAGGACGGCGACCACTTCGCCCAGGGCCGCCGCCGCGGCGTTCACGTCGGCGCGGGGTCGGCCGCGCAGCCAGGGCGCGTCGTCGGTGGCGCGTTCCAGCGCCGCGTGCGTCTGCTGTACCTCGCGCGTGGCGGTCTCGACGGCCTCCGCGGCCAGCTCGGCGGCGGCGCGGCGGCGCTCGCGCTCGTGCTCCTCGCGGCGCACGGCAAGCAAACGATCGTGCAGCGTCTGTAGCTGCGGAAGCTCATGCGCCGCCCGCCACTCGCGCGCCAGCGCCCGCTCTCGCGACTGCACGGTGTCCAGCGCTCCGCCCAACCGACCGATCTCCTCGCGCAGATCGGCGAGCTGGCGCCGCGCTTCCTCGATGCGGCGGCGGCGCTCCTCGCGGCGCGCCGTCTCGCCCAAAAAGCGGACACGCGGCTCCGCCGGCGCAGGCGCAAGGCCGTGCAGCGGACCCAGGCGCCATCCGCCCTCCGCATCCACCACTCCCGCACCGCCGCCCACACCCAGCGCTCGCAGTGCGGCCGCGACATCCTCCGGCGATACGGGGGATGATGCGACGGGCACCAGCCAGGGTGCCGCCCCGTCCCCTCCACCGTCCACAGACCCATCCACCGGCGCGATCCAGCGGTCGCCGAGGCCGTGCGCGTCCAGCAGCGTCCGGACGCGCCCCGCCTCCGCGCGCGGAACGACGAGCGCGTCGAGCAGCCCCGCATCCAGCAGCGCCGCCTCGAACCGCGCGGCGAGCCCCGCGTCCACCGCGAGCGATCCGCCCAGGTCCACGGCGGCGAAGAGCGGGGTGTGGGGGATGCCGTGCTCGCGCAGCAGGCGGCGCGCGCCGGCCTGCGCGGGCGTACGCTCCGGCTCCACGTCCGCCTCCTGTGACAGCCGCCGAAGCCGTGCATCCACCTCCTCCGCCTCAGACTGCAGGCGCCGCCGCTGCAGCCCGAGCTCCTGCCCCTCGGTGCGCAGCGCTTCCTGCGCCTCGTCGTGCGCGGCTTGCAGGGGGGCGAGCACGGCCGCGGGGCGCCCCGCGGGACGATAGGACTCGATGCCCGCCAGCACGGCCTCGAACGCATCGTCCGGGACGAGCAGCTCCGTGGCCGCGTGGCGCCACGCGGTGACGCCCTCCACCGCGGCGGCGCGCGCGGTGTCTGCCTCGCGGCCCGCCGTGCGGAAGCGGTCATCGGCGTGCCGCAGCTCGCGCCCGGCTACCTCGCTGGCTTTCCGCGCCCCGTCCAGCCGGCCCGTTGCCGCGGCCACTGCGTCGAGCGCCGCGCCCACGGCGTCGAGCACCAGGCGACGCTGTGCCGCCTCGCCTTCGATGGACGAGCGGGCCAGGTCCGTCGCGATGCCGCCGCTCCCGTCGATGCCGTGCGTGCCCAGCGCGTCGACAGCCAGCGCAGCCCGCTGCTCCAGGGATGGCCAGTGCGCGCGATGCGCCGCGTCCCGGCCGGACTCCAGCCGCTCGCCCAGGCGGGCACGCTGCCGCGTCCACGACTGCTCGAGCGCGCGCAGGGCCTCCTGTTCGCGGTCGGCGGCTTCTTGCGTGCGGTTGCGATCGGCCCGCAGCGCCTCGTAGGCGTCGAGCGCGCTCCCGTGCTCCGCTCGCACCTCGCGCAGCCGGTCCTCGACGTCGAACGCTTCGCTGGCCCGGTACTGCTCCTTGAGCACGGAGACCCGGCCGCCCTTCTCCGCGCGCTCGGACGCCAGCTCCGTCCGCACGTCGCTCTGCCGCGCGATCTCGGCGCGGGCGGCGTCCAGCCGGCCGAGCAGGTCGTCGTGCTTCTTCTTCCGATCCGCGTGCTCGCTCGAAGCCTTGCGGTATGCGGCGGCGGCTTGGCGCGCGCGGGCCAGCACGGCGGCTTCCTGCGGGCCCTCCAGCTCGCGGGCCACCGCCAGCTGGTCGTGCAGGCGCTTCAACTCCTCCTCGATCGTGTCCAGCTTCGAGAAGACCTCGGAAGCCGCGTCGATCTTGTCGGACTGGATGGGCGGAAGCGACTCCTTGAGTAGCGCCTCCACCTTACGCGGGTTGAGGCCCTCGCCCAGCTTGGGCGTGCGCACCACGTGCAGCATCTCCAGGAAGCGCTCGTAGTCCTCCACGGTCTGAAAGCCGAAGAGCGCATCGTTCACGGCCGACTTGTAGGTGCGCTGGTCATCCGTCACCTGGCCGTGGCGGCCCAGCCGGTCGCGCAGCTCGCCCGGGCGCAGTGGGCGCCCCTTTTCGTGCAGGTGGAATCCGCCCTCCTCCACGCGATGGCTTCCGTCCATCACGAAGCCCCAGCGCTCCACCTTCTGGTTGGTCCAGTCGCGCGACGAGCGCAGGCCGATGCCGATGGTGTGATGCATGCCGGACGCGCCGCGCTCGAACTCCAGAGCGATGTACGCCGTGCGCTCGCGGGGCCAGTTGAAGCTGCCCTCCTGCGCGTCGTCCTTGCCGATTAGGTAATAGCGGATGCTGCGGTCGTTGCTGCCCATGGTGTCCACCCGGTCGGGGGTGAGCATCATGTCCAGCACCAGGGTGATGGCGGTGACGAGCACGGTGGACTTGCCGGACTCATTCTGCCCGGTGAGCATCAGGTTGCCGCGCCCGAAATGGAAGATCTCCGGCTCCTCGAACAGCCAGTAGTTCTGCAGGATCAGCCTGCGCGGCAGCCACCGGTCCGGGTCGCCCGCATGCATGGCGTCCAGCAGCGCCTGCATGCGCGGGGGCACCCCCGTCAGCTTGAAGAAGTCAGACTGCATTCGTTCGCCAGTCGCCATCGTTCAGGGCTATTCGAGGTCCGGAAGCTGGTCGCGAGGAACGCCCAATCGGATCGAACGCGACTGGCCGGGAATGCGCGAGATCAACTTCGCCGACTCCAGCTTGAGGATCATCTGGTGGACGGTCGGCGCGCTTACGCCGAAGTAGCGAACGAAATCCGCCTCGGCCGGCGGCACGCGGTTCAGCTTGGCGTAGTAGTAGATGAACGTCAGGTACTGCCCCTGCTTGGGCGTGAACGCCGCTTGTGCTGGATCGAGGTTCGTCATCGATCCTCCGCCTCGTCGTCCGAAACCGCCTCGCCGGCATAGTGCGCGGCCAGGCGCCCGGCGGTGGGGAGCACCAGGTACTGGCTGGGCTCCTCCGTATCGCGCATCAGCCCCCACGCCTTCATCTCGGCGACCACGTCGTCCGCCAGCGCGCTCACCTTCTGCTGCTGCATGGTCTTTCCCCACTTGGCGCCGAACCGCTTCTGCAATTCATCGAGATCCTGCCAGATGCGGCTCTCATCGATCAGAAAGGCTTCGTTCCCCGCTGAGACCAGCCGGCCCGCCTGCTGCCGCTCGCGCAGCAGCCCGCAGAAGCAGAGGACGGCGTGCGCCAGGCCTGAGGTGACCGGAATGGGCGTCTGCACCGCATCGTCGGAGCGGGCCGGGCGCAGCACGCGCGCGTATTCCGGCGTCACCTCCAGCTCCCAGTTCGTCAGGTACTTGAGGTTGTGGATCACCCGGGCGAGGCTTTCCTTCGCGTCCAGCAGCCGGAACGCGGCGGGATCGTCGCGGCGGAAGAGGGCGGGGTTCAGGAGCAGCGTGCGATAAAGACGGAGCTCGTCCGTGCCGTCAGGCGGGGCGGGGGACGCGGCGGCCGGCCGGCCCTCCGCCAGCCTCTCCAGCTCCGACGCGGGGATGCCCACGTGCAGGCGCCATGCGGCGTCGCCCCAGGCGTACAGCGCGTCGCGCTTGCCGTTTTCGTCCGCCCACTCGTCGACGCTGCCGTCCTGCAGCCGCAGTACGCCCAATTCCTCCAGCCCGCGGAACACGCGCCGCGCCGCCAGCCGCTGGTCGCGCGATGCCCAGTCCAGCCCGGGATCGCCCGGCGCCGTGCTGCGCAGCTTGATCTCTTCGGCGATCTGCGACACGGTGAACCTGCGGCCACCCGTGTGTTCGCCGTACCACAGCACCCACGTGAGCAGCGCGTAGTCCGTCCGTCCCCGCGCCCACGCCAGCCCGTGCGACGCTTCGGCCCTGGCTGGCGTCTTGACCAGCCGCGCGAATTCCGGGTGCGCCTGCACGCGCCAGCCGGTCAGCCGTCCGAAGGTGGACTGGAGCGCGGGCTGATGGCGGCGGATCCGGTCCAGCAGGGGCCGGTCGTCCGCGGCGGTGACGATGGGCCGATCGATGAGCGCCTCGGCGCAAATGCGGAACTCGGCAGCGCGCGCGACATCGCTAGTGATCATCGCGCGGCCTCGGTGCGGCGCAGCCGGAACGCGCGAAGGTAGAGAAGACCGTCCGGCGCGACGATCTCGGCGATCGACCGCAGATCCTCGGGAGGGAGGATTTCCACGCGCGAACCATCCGTCAGCCGCACGTGGCGGTCTGGCGAGCGCAGGCAGTCGCGCACCAGGCGCACCACGCGCGAGCGGTCGGCGCCGGAGCGCAGCGTCAGCCCGTCCAGCACCAGCTCTCCATCGTGGAAGACGGAATCCCAGAAGCGTTCCTCCGCCCGCTTCTGCTCCAGCACCCGGGCGCGCAGTTCCGCGCGCTCCACGCTGCGGTCCTGCATGGGCGTGACCGCGCGGAAGTTGGGGTTGCCGCGCACGCGGGGATGCAGCTCCACGTCCCACGGCGGCTGCAGCCAGACGGAGGCTTCCGCGTCCAGGTCCCGCACCGCGTCGGCGCTGTAGGCGCGCATGTGGCGGGGCGTGCCCCAGCCGAACGCCGCCGCGGCCAAGCGGTGTGCGTCGTCGTCGCTGCCCGCGCGGCGAAAGGCCTGGGCCAGGAGCCGCAGGTCGCGCGAGCGGTTCAGGGCATTGCGCCGCTCGGTGACCACGCGTTCGATCTGCTCCACCAGGGCGCGGACGCGGGCGGTGGTTCTGGCGTGGAGGATCTCCGCGTCGCCGCCGCGCGCGCTGAAGCCACGGAGAGAGCGGATCTGCCCCGCAAAACCGGCGACGACTTCCTCCTCCGCCCGCAGGTCGCCTTTCCGCTCGCGCTCGTTGCGGGCGAGCGCGGAGGCCAGGCGCGCGTCGAGCCCGGCCACCGCCCAGTCGTCGAACAGGTCGCGGGTGCGCTCCACGAAGTCCTTGAGCCCCAGCGCGAACTCGTCCAGGTAGTCGCGCAGCATCCGCTTGTACTGCAGGAACACCACGAGGTCCGCCGCCGTGGGCATGCGGTCGTGCTCCAGCTCGCGCATGTAGCGCAGGGCCTGCTCGCGCAACTCGCGGCGCGCGTCGTCGGCCGCGTTCCACAGTCCCTCCACCTGCCGGAGCGCCTCGTGCGGCGCGTGTGCGGGGTCCAGCTCCGCCAGCACGCGGCCCAGTTCGATGAGCGCGTCGCGCAGCCGGGTGAGGCGCGTGGTGTCCAGCGAGCCGCGTGAGCCGTCGTGGCTGCCCAGCCGAATGAGCATTTCTTCGATCACCCGGGCCGTCTCGGTGATCTGGTACCGCCGCGCCGCACGCACGAATTCCTCGATGGTGCGCGCCTGGTTGACGTCGTGCTCCGACGCGAGCACGCCCCACGCCTCCAGCTGCTTGAGATGGCCCTCGCACTCCTCGTCCGCGTACGCCGGGTAGTGCGGATGGTGCTGGCGGATGAACGCGGCCACCTCACCCGGCCACAACCATCCCGTTTCGCCGGATTCGTAGCGCTGGTGGAAGAGGCGGACGATGGGCCGATAGAGCGCCGCGTTTGCGGCCACGAGGTAGCTCACCTCGTCCACCCGGCGCATCAGCAGGTCGTCGACGAGCAGCCGTTCGCGTGCGTCCATGAGGGCAGGGCGGGGGAGGGTGCCGGCGGCGGTTTCCGAATCGTACTCTCCGCGCTCCCCAGCAGCAAGAAGGTCCGTTTCGGAGCGGCAGACTGGTCGGGTTATGCCGCGGGTGCGACATCGTCGTCGTTCCAATCCAGGCGAGAGTCCCGCCGAGTTCCCATTTGCGCGGCTACGTGGTATTTTCACGAAACATCTGCCGTTCCCCGTCACCTCGCTCGTCGATCCCATGCTCGCCCGCATTTTGGTGCTATTCCTCGTCGCCGCAGCCTCGCCGGCCGCTGCCCAGCACTCCACGCCCGCCGCCGCCGACACGGCACGCGTTTACGAGTTGGCTGACGTGCAGATGCAGCCATCGGCGCTGAACGGCGATGATCTCCTCGCCGCGCTGGACGCCGCGTATCCGCCGCACCTGCGGGCTGCCGGAACGCCGGGAACGGTTCACGTACGGCTCGTGATTGGCGCCGACGGCGTGCCCCGCGACGTGACGGTGCTCAGCACCACCGACACCGCGTTCAGCGCCCCGACGGTAGCCGCGCTCGGCATGCTCCGGTTTCTGCCCGCGAGCCTGGGCGACAAGCCCGTGGCCGTACGCGCCGTGTTTCCGGTGAACTGGAGCGTCGCGCCGGATTCGCCGCCTCCGCCGCCCGCTGCCGGCGCCGCGACTGCCCCGGCGGATCGCGAGCCCGTCGCCGAGACGCAGCCCGAGTTGCGCAATGGAGGCCGGATCGCGCAGCGGATGCGCGAACTCCATCCCCGCGGTGCTCCGCGGCAGGGGGAAGTGTGGGTGCGGCTGCAGATCACGGCAGAGGGAACCGTCACCGACGTAACCATGATCCGCGCTTCCGATCCGGTCTTCGTGCAGCCGTCCCTGCAGCTGGCGTCCGAGATGCGGTTCTATCCCGCGCAGGTGGAGGGACGCGGCGCAGTCGCCGTGTGGGTCGCCATCCCGATCACCTGGTCGCGCTGAACGCGCCCTCCGCAAACCTGCATGGAGGTATCAACGGGGACGGGCGCGGAGCCGAGAGCTCCGCGCCCGTTCGCGTTCCACACGTCGCCTGGGCCCTCGATCACTGCCTCCTGGTGTGGGAACGGCACGTGGGGGATCTCCGACGGGCCCTTGATGAAACTACGCAACGGCCCCTAACGTATGCAGGTGCGTTCGGGCCGATTGAGCCTTTCCATCTAGAACTGTGTGCCGATGTCCAGCTTCATTCTCCGTATCGCGCTCCCGATCGCGGTGTGCGCCGCCACGATCCCCCTGACGGCCCAGGCCCCGGCGGCGGTACCGGATACCGTGTACGACCTGGAACAGGTGCAGGTGCGTCCGGTGGCGCTGCACAATCCAGAACTAGCGCCGGTCCTGCGGACGACCTACCCGCCGCACCTGAAAGAGGCGGGGATCGGAGGGATCGTGGTGGTGTCGATGGTCATCGGCGCCGATGGGCAGCCGCGCGACCCGCGAGTGGTCAGCACCACGGATACGGCCTTCGACGCGCCGACGCTCGCCATGCTGCCGCTCCTCCGCTTTTCTCCCGCCCAGGTAGACGGGCGCGCGGTGGGCGTCAGGGTAGCCATGCCGATCACCTGGGAGCCCGGGCCCAAGCCCGTGGACGAGCCCGTACCGGATTCCACCGCCGGCTATGAACTGCGCGAGTTGGATGAGATGCCTCGAATCATAAACCGGGCGGTGATGAGCGCGGCGCTGGTGCGTGAGTATCCGCCGCACCTGAGGGATGCGGGGACTACGGGCACTGTAGAGGTCCGATTCCGGGTGGAACTGGACGGCAGTATCTCCCAGTCGGCCATCGTCCGCTCCTCGCACCCCCACTTCAACGAGGCTGCCCTGCGTGCGATTCAGGTACTGCGGTTTGCGCCGGGAAAGATCGACCGGAAACCGGTCAGGGTGTGGGTGGTTCTCCCCATCCAGTGGCAAACGCGACCCGAAGTGTCGGCCCCGAGCGGGCTGTACGGCGGTCAGCTGGCGCCGCGCTGTGCCAACGATGCGCCGGAGAGGTGCTGAGTGGAGTCGGCTGGTGAACCTGCGAGCCACGGCGGCTCGTACGATCATCAAGATCTTCGTACCGTGCCCATGACGCTTATCTTTCACTTCCGCCCTCATTCACGTCCCATGATCGGCTTTCTTGTTCGATGCGCCCTCGTGGCCGGCGTATGCACCGCCGCTTCGCCGCTCGCTGCGCAGGAGCCGGCACCCGCGCGCGACAGCGTGTACGAACTGGCCGAGGTAGATGTAGCGCCCGCGCTGCTGAACGCGGCGGAGTTGGAGGCCGCGCAGGAAGCTTCGTACCCGCCGCGCCTGAAGGACGCCGGAATGAACGGCAGCGTGCTGGTCGCGATGACCGTGGGCACCGATGGCCGGCCGCGCGACCTGCAGCTGGTCAGCTCCGGTGACACCGCGTTCGATGCGCCCACGATGGCGATTGCTTCTCTGCTTCGCTTTTCGCCCGCGCGGGTGTCCGGGCGCAACGTACGGGTGCGGCTGGAACTGACCATCGACTGGCGATTGGAGCGTCCGCGTGATACGCCCGGACCGGATTCCACGGGCGCCTACGAGTTGAGTGAGGTCACGGAAGTGCCGCGGCCCCTGAACCGCGACGCGATCCGGGCCGAGATGGTTCGCTCGTACCCGCGAGAGCTGCGGCGAAGCGGCGTGATCGGCAGCGTGCAGGTGCGAATGCGGCTCGCGGACAACGGCAGGGTTTCGGCCGCGTTCGTGACGCACTCGACGGACGCGCGGTTCAACGAGGCTTCGCTGGCGCTAGCCCGAGTCCTGCGGTTCACCCCAGCTACCATCGGCAGGAAGCGGGTGGCGGTATGGGTGGAACTCCCGTTCCAGTGGGAAGAGCCGGGGGCGCCCAGATCGGACCGGCCGACACGCCCAGCGCCGCGCGGGCCGTAGCCCGCTGGGCCTTGCCCCCGGCCCGCCGCTGCCCCTTCACCACACGTCGCCTGCACCCGTGCTTTCGTCGGCGTCGGAAGGCACGTGGCGGATCCTCGATGGTTTTTTGTGAAACCACGCTGCGGCGCCTCCGTATGCAGGTGCGTACGCGCTGATCGAGCCTTTACTTCACGTCTGTGCCGATGCCCAACTTGATTTTCCGTCTCGCGCTTCCGATCGCGATGTGCGCCGCCACGATCCCGCTGACGGGGCAGGCTCCCGCGGGTGCACGGGAGACCGTGTACGACCTGGACCAGGTGCAGGTACGTCCGGTACCGCTGAACTCGCCAGAACTGGCGGCGGCCCTGCGGACGACCTACCCGCCACACCTGGAAGAAGCGGGCATCGGAGGGGCCGTGGTGGTGGGGATGGTCGTGGGAACCGATGGGCAGCCGCGCGACATGCGGTTGGTGAGCTCCACGGACACGGCCTTCGACGCGCCGTCCATCGCCATGATGTCGCTCCTCCGCTTTTCTCCCGCCCAGGTAGACGGGCGCGCGGTAGGCGTCAGGCTGGAACTGCCAATCAACTGGGAGCCTGGCCCCAGGCTCGTGGACGCTCCCGAATCGGATTCCACCGCCGCCTATGGATTGCGTGAGGTGGAGGAGATGCCTCGAATTATCAACCGGGACGTGGTCGCGCGGGCGCTGGAGCGTGAGTATCCGCTGCACCTGAGGGACGCGGGATTCACGGGCACCGTACACGTTCGATTCCTGGTGGAAATGGATGGCAGTATCTCCCACCCAACCGTCATCCGCTCCTCGATGGTCCAGTTCAACGAGGCCGCCCTGCGTGCGATTCAGGTCCTGCGGTTCAGACCGGGAAAGATCGACGGGGCACCTGTCAGGGTGTGGGTGGTGCTCCCCATCAACTGGGAAACATCGCGTGGCGGATTCGGGGACCCGATCCCGGGGTACGGGCCTACGCCGTCCCTGCGCTGTCCCGTCGATGCGCTGGGGAGGTGCTGATCGAAGCCGGTGCACCAGCCGGCGCCCGGAATTCAGCGTGCGACGACGGCGCACTCGATCTGAGCCAGGTGCCAGGTAGCTTTCCAGCACGTCCGGCCGGGGCGTCTGCGGCCGGAGCGCCTTGGGTGCGGCGAGTGGCTTCTCCACGGGCGAGAAGAGCAGCCTAGGCCAGACCGGTCGGCTCCCGGCCGGCCGCGTGAGTCGACGCGGTCCATGGTCGAAAACGGTGCGGCCGCCGCGGGCGTGTGCTCCCGCGGCGGCCGGTGTGCGTGGCGGCTCGACGGGGCTCGGGCCGCCTAGGGCGTCGCGGGCGCGTCGGCGTTGCGCGCGGTGACGTAGAAGTTCGGATCTACCCGGAAGTCCGCCGCCGTCACGCCGCGCAGGTCCGTCGTCCGCCAGCTCGTCGTGGGGCGGATGCGCGCGTACTGGCCCGGCGCCAGCGTGACCCGCACGGGCATGTCGAAGCCGGGCACCACGCGGCTCCAGCGGAACGAGAGCCGGTTCCCCTGGATGCGGTACTCCAGTTCCGGGATCTCGGTGGTGGTGAGGTACTGCTGGAAGACGCGGCTCAGGTCCATGCCCGCCTGGCGCGAAATGTACTCCGTGACCTGGGTGCCCGTGACCGTCCGGCGGCCGAAGGTCTCGTTCAAGCCCCGCAGGATGCCGCGCCACCGCTCGTCGTCGTCCACGAGTTGGCGGATGGTGTGCAGCATGTTGCCGGCCTTGTAGTACATGTCGCCCGACCCCTTCGCGTTCACGCCGTACGGGGCCACGATCGGGGCGTCGTTCTGCACGTGCGCGCGCACGCCGATCACGTACTCCGCGCCCGCCTCCTTGCCCTGCCGGCACTCCACGAACAGCGACTCGCTGTAGTTGGTGAAGCCCTCGTGCACCCACATGTCGGCAAGGTCGCGGGTGGTGATGTGGTTGCCGAACCACTCGTGACCCGACTCGTGCACCACGATGAAGTCCCACCCGAGCCCGCGCCCCGTGTCGGAGAGGTCCTGGCCGCGGTACCCGTCGCGGTATCCGTTGCCGTACGCCACCGCGCTCTGGTGCTCCATCCCCAGGTGCGGCGTCTCCACCAGCTTGAAGCCGTCCTCGTACCATGGATAGGGGCCGAACCAGTGCTCGAAGCACTGCAGCATGGGCTTCACGTCGCGCCCCCACTGACGGCGTGCCGCCTGCTCATGAATGGCCAGGGGCCAGAAGTCCAGCGTCAGCGGCCCCTTCTCGCCCTGGAAGACGTCCTGGAAGTGGGCATAGCGCCCGGCGTTCACCGCCACGCCGTAGTTGTTGATGGGGCTGCCGACGAACCACGTGAACGTGGTGGTGCCGTCCGCGTTCTGAACGGAGTCGCGCAGCCGGCCATTGCTCACGTTCGTCATCCCCCGCGGCACCGTGACGGCGATGCGCATGCTGTCCGGCTCGTCCGCCTGGGTGTCCTTGTTGGGCCACCAGGCGCTGGCGCCCAGCCCCTGCACGGCCGTGGCGATGAACGGCTCGCCGGCGGGGTCGCGCGCCCACACGAACCCGCCGTCCCAGGGCGCGCGCGCCGCCACCCGCGGCCGGCCGTGGTAGTGCACCGTCACGGTCTTGCGGGCGTTCGCCGCCTGGGGCGCCTGCAGCGCCACGAACAGCGCGTCGCCCTCGCGCCGGTACCGCAGCCGCCGGCCGTCCTGTACGATGCTGTCGACCTCCAGCCGCTGCAGGTCGATCTGCATCTCGCGCGCGGGGCGCAGCACCCGGTAGGTGATGCGGTTGAACCCGCGCACGCTGCTGTCGGCCGGGCTCACGGCCACGTTCAGGTCGTAGAAGGCCACGTCCCACCACTCCCGCGCCGGGCCGATGGACCCGCGCAGCGTGTCCGCGCGGGTAAAGCGCGGCTGCTGCGCGTGCGCGGCGGGGGCGGCCAGCCCGAAAGCCAGCAGCGCCGGCAGGAGGATTCGGATGCGTGTCATCGGTCGCGCGATGGAGGGGGCGGACAGCGGCTCGTGGCTTCACGAGCGCTCCGTGCCGCCGCAGGTGCCTGGCCCACATTGTACCTGCCGTTCGCCGGATCGCGATAGTGCCAGGGCTCAGAGGTGGGCGACGGCTCGCTCGATCTGGGCCAGGTGCCGGCGCACGTGGCCGGCGTGGAAGCGGAATCCATCGCCGACGTTGAAGCGCAGCGGCACCCACCGCGCGAGCGGCGGGGCGAACCGAAGCTTGTTCCAGTCGCGGTCCGCCGCGTCGGCGAGCACGGACGCGAACCGCGCGTCGAACGCCAGGTAGCTTTCCAGCACGTCGGGCCGTGGCGTCTGCGGACGGAGCGCCTTGGGCGCCGCGAGCGGCTTCCCTCGCTCGACCGTGCGGATGAAGAACGCGCCCAGCCGCGTGGGCCGCCACGGGCGGGAGGGCGCGGCGGGGTCGCGCGGCGCCGCCTGCACCAGCGCCGCCACCGGCGCGAGGAACAGCTCGTTCGCCACCAGCAGGTGCTCCAGCACCTCGCCGACGCTCCACGAGCCCTCCGCCGGGCGATGCTCCAGCTGCCGCGCGTCCAAGGGACGGCACAGGGTGGCGATCCGCTCGTGGTTGGCGGCCATGTCGGCGGTCAGCCGCTCGTGAAGCTCTCGCTGCGTCGTGAACATGGGCGGGTGATCGTCAGGCGAGGGTTGCGTCGGTTTCCGTGGATCCATCCTCCGCCGTGGCGTGCGGCACACCGGCGATCACGAGCGTGTCGCCCAGCAGCACGCGTCCGGCCTCGGGCGCGGGCAGCTCCTGCACGTCGCGCAGCCTCCGTTCGATGGCGCGGGTGCGCACGCCGGCATCGTGCATGGTGTTGCTGGCCTCCTGCAGCTTCTTCTGCACCTTCTCCAGCACGCCGCCGAACTTTCCGAACTCCGTCTTCACGGCGCCCAGCACGCCCCACACCTCGCCCGAGCGCTTCTGGATGGCCAGCGTGCGGAAGCCCATCTGCAGGCTGTTCAGCACGGCCCACAGCGTGGTGGGGCCGGCTACCACCACCCGCCACTCGCGCTGGATGGCGTCCGTCAGCCCCGGGCGGCGCACCACCTCGGCGTACAGCCCCTCGGTGGGAAGGAACATGATCCCGAAGTCGGTGGTCCGCGGCGGGTTCAGGTACTTCATGCAGATGTCCCGCGCGCAGCCCCGGATGCGCTCCTCCAGCGCGCGCGAGGCGGCGTCCATCGCCGCGAGGTCGCCGGCCTCCTGCGCGTCCACGAGCCGCTGGTAGTCTTCGAGCGGAAACTTGGCGTCGACGGGAAGAAGCACCTCGCCGTGCTCCTGGCCGGGGAGGCGGATGGCGAACTCCACGCGGTGGCCGGTGAACTCGTTGGTGGCGGCGTTCGCCACGTACTGCTCGGGGGTCAGCACCTGCTCCAGCAGGCCGGCCAGCTGCACCTCGCCCCAATTGCCGCGCACCTTGACGTTCGACAGCACCTTCTTCAGGTCGCCGACGCCGCTCGCCAGCGTCTGCATCTCGCCCAGCCCCTTGTGCACCTGCTCCAGACGGTCGCTCACCAGGCGAAAGCTTTCGCCCAGCCGCTGCTCCAGCACGCCCTGTAGCTTCTCGTCCACCGTCTGCCGCACCTGCTCCAGCTTGGCGGCGTTGTCCGCGCGGATCTGGTCCAGCTTCGCTTCGACGGAAACGCGCAGCTTTTCCATCTGCTCGCCGGTGGATGCGGTGAGCGTGGTCATAATGGACGTCACCTCGCCGCGAAGCCGGGCCGACTCGCTCCCGGCCTCTTCCCGAGACCGGCCGATCTCGTCGCGCAGCGCGCGCTCGGTCCGCTCCTGGCCCCGGTCGACGCCGTCCAGCCGCGCCGCGAGCTGCATCACCGCGTCACCCTCGGTCCTTCTGCGCAGCAGCACGACGAGCAGCACCACGCAAACGCCCAGGAGCGCGATCACGACGAGGAGCAGGAATTCAGCGGTCATGCGGCGAAAGTGGGAGGCGTGAGGTGATCGGCGACAGCGGATGTGGTGGGGCGGACATCCTGCGGAAACATATCGCGGCCGTGCCGGTGAAGCGAACGGATGCCGTGACCAGCCTCCGCCCCGTGTTGAAGCCTGCCCACGGGCCCCTTCGCCTCGGCTTGACGTACAGACGCTGCGGCAGTGTGGGACCTCCGCGCCGTACCGGGCGAGCCCCACGTCCCGGTGTGCCAGTCGGATCAACGTCGGTAAACCATTGCAGTGCGGGCGGTTAGCAGCTGGAGCCGAAGTTGCTTGGGATCGCCGCACAATTCTGAGTCGTCCATGTGCCGGAGGTTCGCCATGCAGAACGCGATGGACGGAGGGATGGATATCCCCGAGTGGGTGCCCGAGAACGGTTCCGAGAAGCTTCTGCTTTCACACTTGGCCACACTCACGGGCGGCACGCTCGCCCCCCAGCAAAGACGCGAGTTCCGGGTCCAGGTGAACGGCTGTGTGCGGGCCGTGCTGCTTCAAAGCGTGCTCACGAGCCGCACGATCACACGGGAACTACGCGGAAACCGCCTGGTCCTCATCGGTGTCGTGCTCAAGGATCCATTAGACCTTTCGTTCGCCCATATCCGCTTTCCGCTCACCTTCGAGCGGTGGACGGCCACTGCGCCGGTCATCCTGAACCACCTGCAGTGCGTGCACCTGACGTTTTCCGGCGGTACGTTCTCGTCCGTCGAGGCGAACGGCATCCGTGTGGGAGGAGACCTGGACTTCTGCAACGGCGTCCGGATCGTAGGGCAGCTCTCCGTCGAGCGGGCCTGCATCGTCGGTACACTACGGATGAACGGGGCTGTCATCGTTAACAAGGCGCCACGAACGAAGGATGGAACCGCCAGCGGCGGGGCGGCCCGGTCCAAGGGGGGCAGTCCCGGCCCGGTGAAGCCCAGACCCACCCTCTACGCCGTTGCCGCAGACGACATCCTGGTGTACGGAGCCGTCGAGATGAGCGGTTTCCGTTCGCGCGGGCACGTCTCGTTCTACAATGCGACGATCCACGGCAATCTCAACTGTGACCGGGCCCGCTTCAACGCTCCCGGGTCACGCGCGTTCATCGGAAACCTCCTCCGCGTGCACGGGACTATCTACATGTCCTGGGTTCGCACCCGTGGGGAAATCATCCTGTTGAACGCGGAATGCCGCGGAAACCTGGTGTTTAGCAACGCTGAGCTCTCCAATCCATACGCGGACGCGCTCAGCTTGGACCAAGTGGCGGTGAGAGGTACGGTCTTCTTTCGCGCGCTCCACAGCCGAGGCCGGGTACGTCTGCCGGGCGCCAGGATCGCTCTGGACCTGGATTGCATGTGCGCCCGTTTGAGCGCCCCGGATCCTGCAGTGATGGAAAAACGAGAAGCAATGCAGCCGCCCACGGAGAAGGGTGCAAAAAAATGTCCCCCGGATGACGAAGATCCTACGCGTCGGGACGAGCATGTAGCGCTGGGCGCATCGCGGGTGCGCGTACTCGGGAACATCTATCTGAGCCACTGCACCATCCATGGCCGGCTGGTGCTGGAGGGGGCCCGGGTGGGGGGGCGCCTCGTATGCAAGATGGCGGACCTGAACCTTTACCGGCCTACGCCTGACACGGACCGGGTCGGCAAATGCTGCCTGGATGCCGAGGGGATCGCGATACGCGGGTCGATGGACCTTTCCGGCGTCAATGCGAATGCGCTCTTCGATCTGCGTAGCGCGAGGATCGGCCAGAACCTGCGCGTGCGGAAGCTCACACTGCAGGAGAGCTGGATCACAGGCATCCTACTCGAGAACGCTCGGGTACGCGGCGAATTCTCGTGGGTGGACTCCAACGTCTCCGAGGGCACAAAGCTGGTCCTCTCCCATGCGCGCATAGGGCGCCTGCGGCATGGGAGCACGAGTTGGCCGACAGCAGGGGTGAGGAGGCTGGAGCTGACCGGATGTGTTTACAACACGCTGGACTTCAATGAGCCGGAGAGCGGTGTCATCGACTCGGGTCAGGCCTCGGCGAAGGTACCACCGGCGGTTGTTGCCGACCGGGACAGTCGACTTCCCGATGCAATAAGCAAGAGCGTGGTGAAGGTGAAAGCTGTCGCTCGCCGCATGATCCAGCTCCTGTGGGGCGAGATGGAAAAGCCCGAATCTGTCGAGTGGCTGGAGCGGCAGGGCAGGGGCAGGTTCGATCCACGCGCGTATGAGCAGTTGAGCCTGGTGCGGCGCAACGAGGGGAACGACGACGAAGCCAAGCAGATCGCAATCGCGAAGGAATCCAGGCGGACCGAGATGGCCGGCCCGGACCAGTTGGCGTCACGGCTGCGCCGCGGCATTGGGTTCGTCGTGGAACACGGGTACGGTACCCGACGACTGTGGGTACTCTCCGTCGCATGGGTATTGTTCGCCGCCTTCTGGTTCGGGCAGGCCAAGGTCGCCCGGGTCATGACCACGGCGAGCGAGGAGGTATTCCTCGATTCAGGGTACACGGCCGCTCGCGCGGAGCCCTACGAGTACCCCAAGTTCAATGCTCTCGTGTATGCCGGGGACGCGTTCCTACCGATCATTGACCTGCACCAAGAGACTTATTGGCTGCCCAATGCCAAGTCGGCGTGCAACGTGCGGCTGACTACATGGTTCAACCCACATTGCGGCGGGATGTTCAGGCTGTTTCTATGGGTCCATATTCTTGTGGGCTGGCTGGCGACCACCCTCATGGTGTTCTCCATCACCGGGCTTATTCGGCACAGTTCGCGGGAATAAATAGCGCATCCGCCAGCCGGGGCAGCACGTCGCCCAGGCGCCCCTCCACCTTGACGGCCGCCACCTCGTCCGCCCGCGTGGGGCCGATGTTGACGATGGCGATGGGCACGCCGTCCTGCTGCGCGCGGTAGATGAATCGGCGGCCGGAGTACACCGTCAGCGACGAGCCCGCCACCAGCAGCACCTCCGCCTCGCCGAACAGGTTCCACGCCTGCTCCACCCGCTCCGCCGGCACGTTCTCGCCGAAGAACACCACGTCGGGCTTGATCACCCCTCCGCATCTCTCGCACGCGGGCACGCGGAACGCTTCCAGGAGCGCCGCGGGCAGGTCTGCGTCCCCGTCCGGCGCCGAGCGCACCTCGCCCGACTCCGCGCGGACGGCCATCTCACCCGCCCATTCCCGGTTCGCCGCCAGCAGCCGCCGCTGGAAGTCGTCGCGCGGCCCCACCGCTCCACACGCCATGCACCGCACGGACGACAGCGAGCCGTGCAGCTCCACCACGTTGCGGCTCCCCGCGGCACCGTGCAGCCCGTCGACGTTCTGGGTGATGATGCCCCGGACGGCGCCGCCTTCTTCCATCCGGGCCAGGGCAGCGTGCGCATCGTTGGGCTGCGCGGCCGAGAAGCGGGCCCACCCGGCCGCGCTGCGCGCCCAGTAGCGGACGCGTGCGGCCTCCGTGCGCATGAAGTCCTGGAACTGCACGGGGGCGCGGGGCCGCGCGTCTGGCCCGCGATAGTCGGGGATGCCGGATTCCGTGCTGCATCCCGCCCCGGCCAGCACCACGATGCGCCGGCCGCGGACCAGGTCCAGCAGGGATTCGAGATCGGGGCCGGTGGAAACGGCAGGCATGGACGATTCCGGATGCACGGACCAGGAGGCGAAGTCGTTCTCGTCGCTCTCCATATACCCGGAGCCCCCGCCCACGTTCGCGTCCACCGTCGCGGCGTGAGGCGTTTCCTTGCCCTTCGCGGTCCGGTCCCTGCATCTTCACGGCAGGCTGTCCACTGCCAGTGAGGGGAACCAAGGAATGTCGAAACTTCTACGGAGAACGGCGGCCCCCCTCGCGGCCGCCATCCTCGCGGCGTGCGGGCCGGCGGTGAGCGCGGACCCGCCCCAGAGCGCTCCGCCCGCGGTGCCCGTGCAGGCAACCACGCCCGCGACGGGAACGGCGGCGCGCGCCTACAGCGAGGCGGACGTGCGGTTTCTGCAGATGATGATTCCGCACCACGCGCAGGCGCTGGAGATGACGGCCCTGGTGCCGTCGCGGAGCACGCGGCAGGACGTCCGGGCGACGGCGCAGCGCATCGAGCTGTCGCAGCAGGACGAGATCGCCATGATGCAGCGGTGGCTGCGCGCGCGGCGGGTGCCCGCGGCGCAGGCGGAGCACCAGCACGGCGCCGGCCACGCGCACATGCCAGGAATGCTGACGCCCCAGCAGATGGACCGCCTGCGCGCGGCCAGCGGTGCGGAGTTCGACCGGCTGTTCCTGGAGTACATGATCCAGCACCACGAGGGCGCGCTGGCGATGGTGGCCGAGCTCTTCGCCACGCCCGGGGCGGGGCAGGAGCCGGAGCTGTTCTCGATGGCGTCGGAGGTGGATTCCGACCAGCGGATGGAAATCGCGCGGATGCGCGCGATGCTGAACGGGCAGCTCTCCGGGGCGCCCCGCAACTGACGCGCTCCGCACGGAGACGCGTCACGCACGTAACCCACACCCCAGATCACCGAGGATGAAACTCCAATCGATGGCCCGGCTCGCCCTGGTCGCGGCCGGCCTGCTTTCCGCCGCGCAGGCGGAGGCGCAGGGCGGCGGGTCTTCCGCCGCCAACGACCCGCGCGTGGGGCTGACCGCGGGGTGGAACGACGCCGGCCAGGCCGGGCGCAACATGGAGCTGGTGTCGAACACGCAGCGCCCGGCGGGCTTCTTCGACCCGGCCGACTCGGGCAACTTCTCGTTCGCCGTCTCGGACATGGCGTTCCGGGGCAACCTCCTCTTCGCCGGCGGCTACCACGGCCTGCAGGTGTACGACATCTCCAACCCCGACGCCCCCCGCGTGCGCGCCACGCTGGCGTGCCCCGGCGGCCAGGGCGACGTGTCGGTGTACGGCAACCTGCTCTTCTATTCGGTCGAGGAAACGCGCGGCCGGGTGGACTGCGGCGGGCAGGGCGTACGGGACACGGTGAGCACGGAGCGCTTCCGCGGCGTGCGCATCTTCGACATCACCAACATCGACGCGCCGCGCCAGGTGGCGTCGGTGCAGACGTGCCGCGGCTCGCACACGCACACGCTGGTGCCGGACCCGCGCGACGCGGGCACCCTCTACGTGTACGTGCAGGGCACCAGCGTGGCGCGCTCGCCCAGCGAGCTGGCCGGGTGCGTGCGCTCACCGCAGGACACCGCCAGCGCGTACTTCCGCATCGAGGTGATCCGCGTGCCGCTCGCCAACCCGCAGCAGGCCCGGGTGGTCAACGCGCCGCGCATCTTCGCCGACCCGCAGACGGGCAACATCGCCGGGCTGTGGCAGGGCGGCGCGCACGGGGCGGGAACGCAGACCACCTCGCAGACCAACCAGTGCCACGACATCACCGTCTACCCGCAGGTGGGGCTGGCGGCGGGCGCGTGCTCCGGCAACGGCATCCTGCTCGACATCCGCGACCCGGCCAACCCCCGGCGCGTGGAAGAGGTGACGGACCCCAACTTCGCGTACTGGCACTCGGCGACGTTCAACAACGACGCCAGCACGGTGATCTTCACCGACGAGTGGGGCGGCGGCGCCAGCCCCCGCTGCCGCGCGACGGACCCGCCGCTGTGGGGTTCCAACGCCATCTTCACCCTGGCCAACCGCGAGCTTCGCCCGGCCGGCCACTACAAGCTGCCCGCGCCCCAGACGGCGCAGGAGAACTGCGTGGCCCACAACGGCTCGCTGGTGCCGGTGCCGGGGCGCGACATCATGGTGCAGGCGTGGTACCAGGGGGGCATCTCGGTGTTCGACTTCAGCGATCCCGCCAAGCCGGTGGAGATCGCCTTCTTCGACCGCGGCCCCATGGCCGAGTCGCTGGTGCTGGGCGGCTACTGGTCGGCCTACTGGTACAATGGGCTGATCTACGGCACCGAGATCAACCGCGGCATCGACGTGCTGCGCCTGGGCACCAGCATGCACCTGTCGCACAACGAGCTCGAGGCGGCCAAGCTGGTGCGCATGGAGCAGTGGAACCCGCAGATGCAGACCCGCATCGAGTGGCCCGCCGCCTTCGTGGTGTCGCGCGCCTACCTCGACCAGCTGGTGCGCAGCCGCGGGGTTTCCACCGCCGCCGTCGCCCGCATCGCCGAAGACCTGAACCGCGCCGAGGCGATGGGCGCCGGCGCCGAGCGGCGCTCGGTGCTCAACCGCCTGGCCGGCTACGTCGACGGCCAGGCCCGCGGCGCCGACGCGCGGCGCGTGCGTGCCCTCGCCGCTTCGGTCCGCGCCCTGGCGCGCGCCGGGAGCTGACCCGCCCGGCCGCCGACTGACGGGCGGCCGGCTGGAACGAAAGGACGCGCCGCGGGCATTCGCTGCCCGCGGCGCGTCCTTTCGTCTTCTCCGAAGGGTTCAGAACGGGGCCGTTCCTGGTTATATTGGGGGATGATCTCCGTAACCAATCTCGAAAAGTCCTTCGGCGACCGTGTGCTGTTCGCCGGTGCAGCCTTTCAGCTGAACCCGGGCGAGCGCTACGGCATCGTGGGCGCCAACGGGTGCGGCAAGACCACGCTGCTCAACATTCTCAGCGGCGACGGCGAGCCCAGCAAGGGCAGCGTCTCCATCCCCAAGCAGGCCCGGCTGGGGGTGCTTCGCCAGGACCAGTTCCTGTACGAGGACCAGGAGGTGCTGGCGGTGGCGCTGATGGGGCACCCGGAGCTGTGGGACGCCATGGTGGCCAAGGAAGCGCTGCTGGCCCAGGCGCACATCCACTTCGACGCCGACCGCTTCAGCGAGCTGGAAGAAACGGTGCAGCGGCTGGACGGCTACACCGCCGAGGCGCGCGCGGCCACCATCCTGGAGGGGCTGGGCCTGCCGGCCGAGGTGCACCGGCAGCCCCTGTCCACGCTCTCCGGCGGCTTCAAGCTGCGCGTGCTGCTGGCCCAGGTGCTGGCCGGCTCGCCCGACGTGCTGCTGTTGGACGAGCCTACGAACCACCTGGACATCCTTTCCATCCGCTGGCTGGAGAAGTTTCTCCAGGACTTCGAGGGGCCCGTGGCGGTGATCAGCCACGACCACCGCTTTTTGGACAACATCTCCACCTACATCCTGGACGTCGACTACCAGACGGTGACGATGTACCGGGGCAACTACAGCGACTTCCTGGTGCAGAAGGTGGAAGACCGCGAGCGGAAGGAAAAGGAGATCGAAGGGCGGCAGAAGGAGATCGCGCACCACCAGAAGTTCGTCGACAAGTTCAAGGCCAAGGCCAGCAAGGCGCGCCAGGCCCAGAGCAAGCTCAAGATGATCGAGCGCAAGGTCGACGAGCTCGAGGAGCTTCCCGGCAGCTCGCGGCGCTACCCCAAGTTCCGCTTCGTGCCGCGCCGCGAAAGCGGCAAGCAGGTGCTGAAGATTTCGGGGATCAAGAAGGCGTTCGGCGACAAGGAGGTGCTCCCCGGCGTGAACCTGCTGGTGAACAAGGGCGACCGCCTGGTGATCATGGGGCCCAACGGCATCGGCAAGTCCACGCTGCTCAAGATCGTCATGGGCGACCTGCCCCCCGACGAGGGCGCCGTGGAGTGGGGCTACGAGGCGCACCGCGGCTACTTTGCGCAGGACCACCACGAGCAGCTGGACGGCGACGAGCAGACGGCCGAGCAGTGGCTGTGGAACTACTGCCCCGGCAAGGACCGCGGTTTCGTGCGCGGCCACCTGGGGATGATGCTGTTCTCGGGCGACGACGGCGAGAAGCGCCTCTCCGCGCTGTCCGGCGGCGAGGCGGCGCGGCTGGTGTTCAGCCGCCTGGCGCTGGAGCAGCCCAACGTGCTGGTGCTCGACGAGCCGACGAACCACCTGGACCTGGAGTCCATCGAGGCGCTGGTGGCGGCGCTGCAGGGGTACGAGGGCACGCTGATCCTGGTGTCGCACGACCGCTGGTTCGTCAGCCAGCTGGCCACGCGCGTGGTGGAGATCAGCCCCAGCGGCATCCGCGACTACCTGGGCACCTACCAGGAATACGTCCACGCCTGCGGCGACGACCACCTGGACGCCGACACCGTCGTCCTCAAGGCCAGGCGCGAGGACAAGAAGGGCAAGAAGCGCGAGCTCGTGGAGGCCTGATCTCCGCAGGCGATGGGTTTCACGCACAGGCGCGGAGGACGACGGAGAGCCGCGGAGGGATTTCCTCCGCGGCTCTTCCGTTTCTCCGCGCCTCCGCGTGATGCCTTTCGTCAGGCCGGGACGAGTCGCCGGCTTTCGTGCGATGCGGCGTAGCGCGACCAGTCGGCGCCCATCGCCGTCCTGATGACGTCCAGCGGGATGGGGTGCCAGTTTGCGCCGCGGGTCTGCTTGCGGCTGGTGTTGCCGGCGTGCACCAGGGCGGCGAAGATGGACGGGTCCGCGACCGACACGACCGAGGGAAGCGCCCACACCCACCGCGTGTCTTCGCCCTCGTTCACTTCGGGAAAGGGGCGCCGCTCCCACGCGGCGCGGCGGTACAGGAGCGTGTTGCCGCCCACCCACCGGCGCGAGCGATCAGCCCAGCGAAACTCCCACGCACGCCCCTCTACCGGCTCGAAGTAGCGCACCGTCGACAGCCCGCACACTTCGGCGTCCACCCTCTGAAGCGCCGACACCTGCGCCTCGATTCGCGTGTCCGCCATCCAGTCGTCGTCGTCCCAGTGCGCCAGCAGGCTTCCGCGCGCCAGGGAGCACGCCAGGTTGCGCTTGGCCCCCAGCGTGGGCGAGCGCGCCGTGCGCAGGTAGCGGATGCGCGGGTCGGCGGGAACCAGGTCTTCCACCGAATCCGCGCCATCGTCCACGATCACCAGCTCTCGCGCGGGCCAGGTCTGCCGCAGGAAGTGGTCGATGGCGTGCGGCACGAAGCGCCTTCGGTCCGCCGTCACCATCATGCAGGAGACGAGCGGCACCCCGTCGCATTCTTCGCGGCTGTCGCGCCCGGGTGGATCGCGTCGATCGACGCGGACGACCGGGGATGGCCCGCGGCCGGGCGCGGCGGGCGAGCGGGCGAGATAGAAGGCGCGCGCCTCGCCCAGGTGCGGCGGCTCGCCGATCCTGCGCCACCCGGAGGCGTCCACGTGCTTTCCGCAGGCGAACTTCCACGCGTTGGCGCCGTGGCGCAGGTACACGAACAGCCCGGGCGTGTCGATGCGCTTCAGCCGCGCGCCGCCACGCACGGCGCGGGAAAGGAACGCCGCGTCCTCGGCCAGCGAGGCGGCGGGATAGGTGGCTTTCGTGCCCCACACACTGCGCCGATACGCCAGCGTCCCGCCGTGCACGTCGTGAACGAACAGGCGCCGGTGAAGCAGGTCGGTGCAGCTCCAGAACTCCCACCGCTCCAGGTCGAAGAACACTTCCGCCCGCAGGGCCGTCACGTCCGCATCGCCCGCCAGGATGGGCGCCGCCTGCGCGCTCAACCGCCCGGGCGCGTACCAGTCGTCGTCGTCCCACTGGGCGATGATCTCGCCGCGCGCCATCTGCACGCCCCAGTTGCGCTTGGCGCCGATGCTGCGCCCGGCGGGCAGCGCCTCGTAGCGAATGCGCGGATCGTCCGGGAGGCGCTCCGCCAGGCCGCTCCCCGCGTCGTCCAGGATGACCAGTTCGCGGCGGGGATAGTCCTGCGCCAGGAAGTAGCCGATGGCCTGCAGCGCAAACTCCGGCCTTCCCGCGGTCGGCATGATGCAGCTGACCATCGGCGCGCCCACACCTCCCGATGACGAAGTGGGCGGGGCAGGGGAGCGGACGATGGCCGAGGCGGGCGATGGGGGCGCCGTGGCCGGCCGTTCATCCGCCACCACCGGCACCGGAGACGGATCGATGCGGATCTGCACGAGCGCCGCCGGGGCGAAGTGCTCGCAGGCGTCGCCACGGCAGTGCGTCTCGTACCGCGCGGCATCTCCCCGCAGCCGCAGGCCGCAGAGGCGGTCCTGGTAGCGGCGCCGGCTGGCATCGAACAGCCGCCGGTCGTCGCGGGCGCGGCGGGCGGTGAACGGGGCGCGCCAGATGAACGCCGCGGGCACCCACACCCCGCGCCACCCCGCCCGGGCGGCGCGCGCGTTGTATTCCATCTCCCAGCACGGCCCCGCGCCGAACCCCTCGTCCGCCGCGCCGAGCGCGTCCCACACCTCGCGGCGCACGGCGTAGCAGAAGTCGGCGAGCGAGTAGAGCGGCTCCAGGGTGCGCGTGTCGCCCCCGTGCCGCTGCGCCAGCCGCCGCCCCGCCGAGGCGATGGCCTGGGACGACGGGCCGCACGCGGGCTCGGCGCCCTGCGCGTTCCACGAGCGGTTGGTGGACGGGCCCGCCAGCCCGTTGCGCGGGTCGGCGGCAAGGCCGTCCAGCAGCCGCTCCAGCCATCCGTCCGCCGGGATGCAGCCGCTCTCCAGCAGCACGCAGACGTCCGCGTCGGTGCCGCCGAGCAGGCGGTTGAAGCACGCCGCCCCGCCGGGCGATTCGGGCGCGGGAAGGACGCGCACGCCGGCCCCGCGCACCGCCATCTCCGTCTCGCCGTCGGGGTGGTCGGGGACGGCGACGATCCCGGTGGATGCGGGAACGGTGGCGCGCACGGCGTCGAGCGTGGCGCGAAACCGCGCCGGCTCGGCGTGGACGGCGATGCCGACCGCCGCGCGCGCGGTCACTGCGGCGCGCCGGCGCCCGCGCGGCGCCGGTTCACGACGAGGGCGAAGCCCTGCCCGTCGTCTTCGGCGAAGCCGCACTCGGCGCCCCACAGCCGGGTGACGTTGTATCCGTCGGCCTCGATGCGCAGCAGCGCACGATCCACCGTCGCTCCCGGCAGGAAGGCATCGTGGAACAGGATCAGCCCGCCGGGGCAGACGAGCTGCACTGCCCGCTGGAACTCGGCGTAGACGTATTCCTCCTCGTGGAGTGAATCCAGCAGCGCTGCGTCGTACCGCTCCCCCCGCTCGATGGCGGCATCCAGCTCCTCCAGCGAATCTCCCGTGCGCGGCTGGATGCAGCCGCGGGCCGCGGGGGGAAGGGCGGCCCAGAGATCGTCGCGCTGCGCGAACGCCTCCCTGTCCACCGTCACCACCACCGCGCCGCGCCGGTGCGCCACGGCCGAGGCCAGGCACGCCGCGGAAACGCCTCGCGCGGTGCCCGTCTCCAGCACGCGGGCGCAGCCGTTGGACTTCACCAGGTAGTGAAGCAGGCCGAAGAGCGGAAACGTTCCCGGATCGCGCACCTTGCCGTTCAATCCGTCCGCGGTGCCGTAGAACGACCATGCCAGGGCGCGCTGGCCGTAGCGCCCCACCCATCCGCGCAGGGCCGCGACGAACGCCGCGTATCCATCGCCCCCGCCCGCGCCCGTCACGGGATCGCCCGCCCTGGCGAAGAGGCCGCGCCACTCGGGGCACTTGTGGCGGCCCAGGCCGTTGAAGTGAAGCACGCGCGCGCGCCGCCCCTGCCAGCGGGCGGCGGCGCGGCCGTCTTCCCAGGCCATCTCCACTTCCTGGTTGTTCATCTGCACGTTGTACACGGCGTCCAGCTCCACGCCGCAGCGCAGGTGGGCGATGGCCAGGTTGAAGACCGCCTGGTTGCGCCACCAGATGTCCTTTCGCTCGTCTACCCAGCGTGGCGCGCCCCGCCACTCGCGGAGCAGGGAATCCAGTGCCTGCAGCGCCCCCCGGCTGCCGGCGAAGATGCCGTCGTTCACCACCAGCCGGTCGCGCCCCTCGCCGCCGTCGCGCCCCATGATGCGCGCCAGGTCGCCGGGCCGGCCGCCGTAGACCGACATCACGGCGTGCTCGACGTCGTCGTAGTGAAAGCCGTTGGCCTCGCGGCAGGCCAGGATGGCGCCCGGGGCGCAGGCGTCGATGGCGGCGAAGACGGGATCGAGGTCGTCGAGCACCAGCATGTCGGCGTCCAGGCAAATGAACTGCTCGGCGTCGATCACCCGGGGGGTGGAGTACATCACGCTCTTCACGGTGGCGTTCACGTGCGCCTTGCGGGTGCACTCCACCACCTCGGCGCCGTACCGGGCGGCGATGCGGCGGCACGCGGCGTCGGGATCCACCGCGAATACCACCAGCCGCGCGTCGGGGCACCCGGCGTTGGCCACCACCGAGCCCAGCAGGTCGTCGAGGAGCGCCTCGAAGCCCGGCGACACCACCGTGGCGATGCAGCGCCGGGCCACGATGGGCGCGGCGGGGGGATGGATGTGCACCCGCTGCAGGCAGTCGAGCAGGGGCACGTCCGCGGCCGGCGCGGCGCGGTCCAGCTCGGGGTTCAGCCAGACGGCGTGGGACGACGCCCAGCGCGTGGTGGTGGCCACCAGCTCCAGCGTGCGCGCGCCGGTGATGTCGGCCTGCAGCGCCCGCGGCGGGGCCCCGGCGGAAACGCGGTACTCCTCGGCCACCCGCCGGCCGTCGGCGTACACCTGGAAGTCGGCGTGCGAGCGCCCGGTGGGCACGTCGCCGTTCAGCGCCACCTGGCAGCGGAACGTCTTCCACTCGCCATCCAGCTCCCACCGCACGCGGGCCGGGGGATGGGTGGAGAGCGCGTGCGAGTAGGCGGTGCGCTGCACGGTGACGGTCTTGCCCTCGTAGCCCAGGCTTCCGCCCGTCCCCAGCTCGCCGTAGCCCACCGTGGCCGAGGCGGGGGGCAGCGTGTCGAGGTGGAGCGTGGACGGGGGCGGCTCGGGCGCGGGGGGCGCCAGGAAGTCGTCGAGCGCGGAAGCGGGCGTGTCGAGCGTGGCGGTGGGCGTCATGGGATTCCTGTTCTTGGAGAGGGCGTCGCGTGGGGCGGCGCCCGGGTCGTGAAGCGGGCAGGGCGGCGCTCAGCCACCCTGCCAGGCGTGGCTGGTCAGCGAGTCCAGGGTGGCCTGCGCGATGGCGCGGACGTCCGCGTCCGCATCCTGCTCGGCGAGGCGCCGCAGGGGCTCGCGGAACGACGGCCAGGCGGCGTACGTGCACGCGAACACCGCGGCCCGGCGGACGTCGGCTTCAGGATGGGCGAAGAGCCGCTCGATGGCCGCGAACAGCTCGGGATCCTCACGGTCCTCTCTGGCGGCGGCCGCGATGTGGTAGATGGCGTGGATCAGCGTGTCGCGCGTGTCCGCGGCCGCAACCATCCCCAGCACCGCCTCGCGGCCGATCACCGGAAATTCGCGCTCCAGCTCGCCTGCCACCTCCTCGGCCTCCTGGCCCTGCACGACGACGTAGTGAAGCTGAAGGCCAAAATCGGCGACGTAGTTGATGAAGGTTTGCTGATCGGCCGTCATCCAGATCGCCTCCCGCGCGGCCTCGGTCGCCGGGCGGGCTTCCACGAAGGGCCAGCCGCGGTGCTGGGCCACCGCGTCGACATTGGCGTCGTTCATCCAGAAAGGCAGCAGGAGCCGAATTCGAGTCATTGGGTGCTCGTCAGGTGGGGTACTCGTTGCGTACGATGCGGGCAAGCTCGTCCTGCAGCTCCCGCCGGATGTAGGTGCGCAGGTCGCTTTCCGTGTTGAAGAGCGGCTTGGTGGTCTGCAGGCGCATCAGCACCGCGCGGACGATCGCATCGCGTTCGACGCGCAGGAAGCGCTCCATTTCGCCGGGGAGAGCCGTTGCCATGGCTCCCGAAAGCGGGGTTCCGTACCGGAAGTCCGCGCCGGGAATTTGCCTCCGGGCGATCTCGGCCGCCGTGCGCGGCGCGCCGGGGCGCTGGCCGGGGAGGGTGGCGCGCTCCATGGGATTGAGGTCGATGAGCGCCTGCTGCGGGGTGATGAGTCCTTCGCGCATGCCGTGCATGGTCGCGGCGCGGATCACCAGGTACCCTGGATCTCTCGCGCCCTCCACCGCGGCCAGCCTGGTAAGCGCGCCCGCCATGGGAGCCGCCTGCGCCCCGAACGGCACTCCGGGAGGCAGGATACCGCGCTGCTGGAAGGTGGTCAGCGCGACCGCGACCGCGGGACTGAGGCCCGACGGCGCGCCCCCGGACGGTGCCAGCGTAGGCACGCGAGTCAGGATGTCGGAATACGATCCGCCCCCGATGCTGGGGGACTGCACGCGGATGCTGCCCGCGGTGGTCCCCCTGCCCCGGAACTCGGTGAACGCGGAGCTGTGCATGCCCCCGCCGATGGTGTAGTGGCTGCGGAAACCGGGCGGGCGGTTCTGCAGGATGTCCAGGCTCTGCGCCGGGATGCTCGGCGGCAGGACCACGGGGGTGGCGGCGGTCGTCCCCCGCGCCCCGCCGGGGAACGACGCCTGCCGCTGGGCCTGGATCTGCCGGGCCATTTCGCGGGTGCCGGGCTGGCGCATGAGGTCGGTGGCGATCTCCCGCACCATCCGGTACACGCGCTGGCTTTCGCCTTCCATGACGCCGGTCACCACGTCGATCCCCAAGCTGTTGCCGGCCTCGACCGCGAGCGTGCCCCCGCCGCCCTTGAGGACGAGGCGGCGGATACGGTAGCTCGCGCGCCAGAGGGCGAGCTGCGCGCGCAGCCGCAGCTTCCACACGCGGCGGGAGAGCAGCGAGTTGATCTGGGGGCGGAGCACGCTCACCGCGTGGTCCAGCCGCTCGCGGTTGTGGCGCTCGCGCGCGTGCCGCCGCTGCGCCGCGTTCTGCCGTCCTCCGCGGCGGCGGCCGAACCGGGCGCGAAGGCGGCTGATCCCGCGCCGGACGCGCCGCATGCCGCGCCGGACGGCCCGCCCCACGCGCTGCATCACCCGCCGCAGGCGCGCCATGATGCGCTGCGCGATGGCCCGGATGCGCCCGCCCACGCCGCGCGCCGGGCGAATCAGCCGGCGCAGCAGCCAGTTGGCGGTGAAGTCGATCACCACCACCGCCGCCGCGGCGAGCGCCGAGGCGAACTGCGGCCCGGCGCTGCCCGTCTTGACCGCGCGCAGGAAGGCGAAGAAGAGCCCGAACGCGGTGATCACGCGGCTGACGGTGCCCCACGCCGCCTGCAGCCCCTCGACGATGGCCATTACCGCCGCGGCGGCCGGGACGATCATGGCCACCAGCTTTTCGAGCAGAATGGTGACCAGGGCGGCGGGAATGGCCGCTTTCAGCGCCTGGAACGCCATCCGCCCCACCTGCGCCAGGCTGATGCCGCCGCGCCGCAGCACGCCCCAGATGGCGGTGCCCAGCCCCAGCACCTCTTCGAGCTTGGAGTTGAACCATCCCTTGACGGCTTCCTTGAAGGCGCGCCACAGGTGGTTGCGGATGCCGTCGACGATGGCCGCGCCCAGGTTGCTGATCCACTGCCCCGGCCCGGCGGCGATGTCGCGGATCAGCGCCGCGAAGGCGGCCAGCCCCGCTACGGCGTTCCTGGCGAAGTCCAGCGCGGCGTTTACGGCCCGGTTCACGGCGTCTACCGCCGCGAGGAACCCGCGCTCCAGCGCGGCCAGCGCACGGTTCAGGGCCGCGCCCAAGGCATCCAGGGCGGCCTGCGCGCGCCGCTTGAGGCGCTCGGCCATGCGGTTGACGGCGGCCTCGGCGGCGGCGACGCGCTCGCGGATGGCGCGGCGGAAGCGGTCGCGCAGGGCGGGGAACCCGGCCAGCACCCGGTCGCCTATGGCGATCAGCAGGGCGCCGACGCCCCGGATCACGGATACGATGGCCTGGCGGGCGGTCTCGATCACGGCCATGGCGGCCCGCTTGGCCCGGTCGATCAGGCCGCGCACCGCCGACCGCGCGCGCTCGAACCCTTCCTGGATCCTGCGCTTGACCCCGTCGAAGAAGGCCCTGGCCCGGCTCCGCAGCCAGCCGAACACGCCGCCCGACTCGGCTTCCTGCTCGCCCCGGCGCTGCTCGCCCGCCGCCTGCGCCTGGGCGTCGCGGCGAACGGTGGCGGCTTCGGCCGCGCCGGATTCCAGGTGGCCGCGGGCCTGGCTGTCGGCCGAGGTGCGCTGTGCCTGGATGTCGGCTTCGCCGCGCCCGGCCACGCCGTCGGCCTCGGTGCGGGCGCTTTCGGAAAGCGTCTGCTGCTCGGTGCTCCACTGCTCGCGCTGGGCCTGCACCTCGCGACGGGCCGTGGCCCGCTCGGCCGTCTGCTCGGCGGCGCTTTCCTGCTCCAGCCGGGCTACCTCGCGGCTGGAGGCGGCGCGCTCCTCCGTGGCACGTGCGGCGTGGTCCTGCCGCTGCGTGGCCATGGCGGTGCGCGCCTGCAGCGCGGCGTCGCGTACCTGGTCGCCGCGCTCCTGCTGGGCGATGATGGCGACGGCGGGGTCGTCCGCCCCGCCTGCCGCGCCCGCCGCTCCCCCTTCGCCCGCGGCGCCACCGGCGGGCACCTGCGCGCGCAGCGTTTCGGGCGGTACGGTGGGATAGATCTCGTCCTCGCCCATGGGCTGGGCCAGGTCGCGCTGGCCGTCGGCCCGGGCCTGGACCATGCCGGCCTGCAGCTCGGCGCGCTGCTCGCGTGCCCGGGCGGGGTCGGCGTTGCCTTCCAGCGCCACCCGGGGCGGCGCGCCGGCGTCCACCTCCAGCCCCGGGTCGGTGGTGGGCAGGCGGCGGAGCGAGGCGGCCACGTCGGCCGGCTCCTCGGGCGTAGCCACGCGCTGCGTGGGCGAAGGCGGCGGCGCGGGAAGCGGCTCCGGCGCGGGCGTCTGCACGGGAGTGCCTTCCGGCGCGCGTGCCACCTGCCGGGGGGCGCCCTCGGCGGGGGGCGGCGCGGCGTCGGCGGCGCCGGGCGCGCCGCGGGTGGCGGGCGCGCCGCTGGGGCGCTGCAGCTCGGGCGGCGCCGCGGCCAGGGCCTGGCGCTGCTGGCCCACGCTGCCGGTGGCGGCGGCGGACACCTGGCCCAGCGCACCCGCCATCTGTGCCGGCGGCAGGCTGCTGACGGCCGCCAGGGCGGACTCTGGATCATTCTGCGGTACGGACGGCACCGTCGGCTCGGGCGGCTCGGGAACGGCGCCTCCGCCGCCTCCCCCGCCGCCAGCGTACTCGGCGCCGCCGCCCGACTCGCCGATGGAGCCGAGCCCGGCGTCACGTTCGGCCGGGGGCAGCTCCTCGCTGACCGGCGCAGGTGCGGGCTCGGCCCCGGCATCCGCTTCGGGCGCCGCCGCTTCCGCCGGTGCGGCGGCTCCGGGCTCCGTGTCCGCCGCGGGGGCGGGCGCCGCTTCCACCGGGGTGTCGGCGGCGGCTTCTGGCGCCTCGGTGTCCGCTTCCGCGGGAGCGGCTTCGGCTTCGCCCGCACTGTCCGCGGCTCCGCCCAGCGACGGCGCCGCGGGGGCCTCACCCCCGGATTCCGCTGCCTCTTCGTCGGCGCTGGCTTCGGCCGCACGATCGCTTTCCGGCTGGGCGGCGGCCATGCGCGCGGCGGTTTCGTCGCCGCTGGCCGCTTCGTCCTGCCCTTCCGGTCCTCCCGGGGCCGCCGTGTCGGGCGCGGCTCCGCCGCCTTCGGCACCGGCGGGCGCGGGTCCCGCCGCGGGTCCCGCGGCCGTGGCCGTGGCCGGGCCGGCGGGTCCACCCTCGAGCGCGGTGGCGCCGCCGGGCCCGGCCGCGCCGGCCGTGCGCTGCGCATCGGCGGCTCCGGCCGCGGCCTGGGCGGCGGTTTCCGGTGCGTCGGAGGTCTTGTCGGCGGGTGAGGCCGGCGCGGCTTCACCGGCGGCCGGTGCGCCTTCCGCACCCGGAACCACCGCGCCCGCGCCTGGCGCACCCGGCGCGCCCGCCACGGCTCCCGCGACGTCCGGGGCTGCGGCGCCGGGCAATGCTGCCGCCAGTGCGTCGGCCGGGCCCATGCCCGGGCCGGCAGCGCCCGCCAGCGCTCCCGCGGGCCCCGCTGCGGGAGCCTGGCCAGGCGCGGGCGTGGCCCCCACGGGAATGCCGGGACGGCGCCCCCCGAGGGTGAACGGAATCGGAAGCGCCCGCACTCCGGGAGGCGGGCCGGTGCGCGCCGCGCCGGGAGCTGGCGTGGGCGTCGTGGGCGTCGTAGCCGCGGCCGGTCCTGGTGTGGCCGCGGCCGAGGTGGGAGCCGTCCCGGGCGTGGTCACGGCAGCCGCGCCCTGAGTCGGTGCGGCCGTAGCCGGATCCGTTGCGGGCCTGGTGCCGGCAGTTGCGCCGGGCGCGGTGGCCGGCATCGTCGCGGCAGCCGCCAAGGGCGCTCCGGATACGGTGGAGGCTACGGGTGCGGCGGCGTCCCCGGATGGCGCCGGCGAGGCCGCACGGGGGGCCGGTGCCGGTCCGGCTGACGTGGTGGATGGAACGGGACCCGCGCCCGGCCGTGCTTCCGTTGCACCTGGAGCCGCCGTCCGGCCTCGGAGGCGGGGGGAGAGCATCCCCCGGAGACGATCCAGGATGCCGCGGCGCGGGGTGGGGGTGGCGGACCGCGGGACGGTGAGCGCCGTGGAGTCCGCAGCGTCCGCGGCTGGCGTGGCGACGTCGCGAGTGGGTGAGCCGGGTGCGGGGACGTCCCCGATGCCCGTGTCACGAGCGGTGGAGGCGGGAGCAGCGGCGACCCGACGTTCCGCCTGAGCGGGCGCGCGCGGAGTGCCGGGAGTCTCGTCGGATGATGGCGCGACGGGTGCTGCGGGCCCTGTTGCAGGGGAGGCCGTTGGCGCTGCACCCGCCGAGGCGGCTTCGGGCTCGCCGAGGCGCCGCGGCTCTTCGCGGCGCGGGGCCCCAGGCCCGGTGGATACTTCCCGCTGCGCGGCCCGAGCCGTGGCGCGGGGGCTTCCGCGCTCCTCCTGCTCCTCCTGCTCTTCCTCCTCTTCCCGCCTGCGCCGCTCGTCTTCGGCTTCCTGGTCCGCTACCTCCGCGGCGGGCGCGACCGGTGCGCGGCGGACGACGCCGTCCTGCTGCACGACGTGAGTCGCCTCGTGCGCCATCAGCCGCGTGTCGGACGGGCTTTCGCCGCGGCCCAGCCAGATGTCCTTGCCGTGGGTGAACGCCCGTGCGCGGAGCTGCTGCGTCGCCTGCTCGGCCGCGGGGCCGGTGTGCACGCGTACGTCGCGCAGGTCTACGCCGATGCCGGATTCCAGGGTGCCGCGCGTCGCGCGCGGCAGCGGCGACCCGGGCCCGCGTGTGGCGATGGCCGTACCCGCGGCGTCGCGCATGGCGGGAGATCCGCCCGCGAGGCCGCCTGGTGCTCCCTTGGCCTGCACGGGACCGGGCTCTCCCTCGGATTTCTTTTCGTCTTCGGGAGCTCGCTGGACGACGCCATCGATCGGCTTCGTCTGCACGGTAGACGGTGCATCGTCAGGCTTCTTTTCATCGTCTACCCCTTGGCCGAGAGCTCCGTCCGCCGGCTTGGTCTGAACGGGCGCGGGCTCGTCGTCGGGCTTCTTCTCATCTTCCGAAGCGCGCTGGACGACGCCATCCAACGCTTTCGTCTGGACCGGCGCGGCACCGTCCTCACGCTTCTCATCCTCCGAAGCACGCTGCACGACGCCATCCACCGGCTTCGTCTGGACGGGAGCGGGCGCCTCGTCGGGCTTGTCCTCGTCTTCGGCACGCTGGACGACGCCGTCGACCGGCTTCGTCAGCACCGGCGCGGGCGCATCGTCCCGCTTTTCGTCGTCCCCGGGTTCCGCCTGGCGCTGGACGACGCCGGGGCCGCCGCCGTCGGGGCGCTTTTCGTCGTCGTGATCGGTGCGGTCGCCGGGCGACTTGCGCTGCACCGGCGGGGCGAGCGCGGCGGCGGTGACACGGGAGATGTTGAGCGGCGCGGCGACGGTGCTGCGAGCGGCTACGCGGTCGGCCACGGCGTCGGCCTCGCGCTCGTACGCGTCGTCCGCGCGGCCGATGACGGGCTTGCGCTGCACGGGAAGGCCCAGCGAGAACGGCGCGGCCACGCTGGCCGCGGCCCACGCGGGCGCGGCCGGCTCCGCCGCCGGCGCCGTCGTCTGCGGCGCGGGCGCGTGGGGCGCGGGGGACGCGCCATCCGGCTGCTTCGCCGGGCGGCGGGCCTTCGCCGTATCGGTCACCGGAACGCAGCTCCGCTCATCGTCTCCACGTCAGATCCCGCGTCCGCGCGGCGTTCGCCCCGCGGCCATCGATTCACCTTCGTCCCACGCCCCGTCGGCATCTCAGCCCACCCGCTCGCGGCCGGGCGGGGTGGCCAGCTCCGCGAGGTCCGCCAGGGACGCGTCGGGGGCACGCTGGCCCAGGTCGTGGCGCATGGCGCGGATCAGCTCCGCCAGTTCGTCGCGCGCCTCGCCGCCGGACGCTTCGGCGCGCCGCAGCCGGGCGTACGCGCCCAGCACGGCCGGGCTGGCGTTCAGCAGGAGCAGCGGCTGCGGCGGCGCGGAATCGTCGGCCGGCACCACGGCCCCGCGCACCGCGAACACGCCCTCCACCGCGCCTGAGCGGGACTGCAGGACGGCCTCGTAGGCGGCGGCGCGCGAGGCCCGCCGCTGCGTCTTTTCGTCACGCCGGGCGACGGCATACAGGCCGCCCGCGACGATCCACGCCGCCAGCAGCAGCGCGAGCGCGGCGGTGGCGACGATCACCGTCGCCTGGCGGTCGACTCCGTCGAACACCCCGGCACCCAGGCGCAGGGCGGCGTAGACGGCGTACGCCAGCGCCACAATCAGGGCGAGGCCCAGGAAGGCGGAGAGGGTCTGGTTTGTTCGCGTGCTCATCGTTCTCCCCGGTGCCCGTTATCCCATGCGCCAGATGATCTGCACGTCCACGTTCCCCTTCTTGAGCTGCGCGATCTCGCGTTCGAGGTGCGCTTTTGCCTCGGGCGAGGGTGGCTTCGACGCGCGGATGTTGTAGATGATCGGCACGTTCGGGTACCGGGTGGCCAGGGCGAAGACGGTGGCCGCCACCTGTACGCGCTTGTGCGCCGGCGCCCCCGGGCTCGCGTCGCGGCCACCCTCGGGAATGCGGAAGGCCGCGTCGAGGGTGACTTCGAACACCTCCAGCTGGGGCAGTCCGTTGGGGGAAAACAGCACCCAGTCCGGACGCCGGTACATGTCGTCGGAATTCCGCCCGCCTCCCAGGTTGGCCTTTGGGTCGTGGGCCAGTACCGGGGCCGGGGGAAGCCGGGTGGTGGTGTTCGTCAGCCCCGGCATGTTGTCCCTCTTCGAAGCTCCCGAGGGCGTATACGCCTGCGGGTGCGGCAGTCCCTGGTCGTCCGCCAGCGCAACGCCAACCTCCTGCTCGAACACCCTGGGTGCGCTCTTGTGCATCGAGTCGGCGCTCAGTCCCGGCGAGATCGCGGGCATGGCGCCGATGGCGCTGCGCGAGTGCGGCGGCGGCGCGCTGAGCACCGAGACGTAGATGATGTCGCCCGCCGCCTCGGCCTTGCCCACGCCCGTGGGCACGTTGCCGCCGGGGCTGGCTTCCCAGTGGTAGCTCCACTTGTCCCCGCCATCCACCACCTCGAGCTTCTTGAAGATGGGGTGCTGCGCCTTTACGGTGGCCGCCACCTGCTCGGCCTCCTTGCGCGAGATGTTGTCGTCCTTCACCAGCTTGGCCTCGGTGGCGCGCACCGCGGCCAGCCCCACCTCCACCTTGGCGTCGTGCTCGGGGTCCGCCGTCTCGTCCTTCTTGTCGTCCTCCTTCTTCCCCTTGCCGCCGAACAGGCCGCCCACCGCCTTCACCAGCTTCACCGCCTGGTGGATCACCCAGTCGATGGCGGAGTTGATCGGCGCCTGGATCTTCTGGATGATGGCCTTGATGCGGTCGCCCAGGTCGCCCAGCCCCAGCAGGCTGGCCAGGAAGCCGATGGCCACGGGGACGGCCTTGGCCAGGGCCGCCTCGACCTTGGCCGCCATCCCGCCGATGGCGCCGTTGGCGATGGCCTCCATGCTGTCGAGCACGGCGTTCACCAGCGACATGATCTGCGAGCCGCGGTTCACGAAGAACATCACGATGTCGTAGATGGCCTTGGCCGCCTTGACGAAGGCCGAGGCCGGGTTCATCAGCCCGATGATCCAGGTGATTCCCGCGGTGATCACCTTTTCGATCACGAAGCTCTTGATCCCCTCGATCACCGTGGTCTTCAGGTCGGCCAGCTTGTCCTGGATCCACTTCCACAAGCCGGCAGGGCCCTCGGTGATCAGCACCTTGAAGATCTCGGCCACCTGCTCCAGCCGGGCCACCACCGCTTCGCCCAGGATGCCGACGGCGCGGGCGCGGATGTTGGCGTAGGTGAGCCCCAGCACCTGCAGCACGAGGCTGAGGATTCCCTTGAGGTCGAACGACGCGGGCATGGTGATGCCGGCCTGGGCCAGCGCGCCGAACAGCCACTCCATCAGCCCCTTCTGCAGGTGCGTGCCGATGTTGCCCATGAAGGCCGACAGCCCCGCGTTGACCCCCGCCACCAGGTTGCCCACGAAGCCGATGGGGTCCTGGATGATCTTGTCGATCACGCCGGCCGCGCGGGCCAGCACCCCCATCAGCATGTTCTTGAGGTTGATGATCGTGTCGATCACCCCCTGCACCGCTTCCTTCGCCTTCGTGACCAGCCCCTTGTTGGCCTCCTTCATCTCGTTGATGCGCGCGTCGACCTTCTGCAGGTTGTCGACGTACTTCTGCGCCAGCGAGTCGATGAGCTGGTCGCGCTTCTGGTCCACCGTCTGCCGCAGCGCGTCGAACTTCTCCTGGATCCTGTCCGCGGCCTGGTCGCCCACGCCGCGCAGGTCGGCGGGAAGGCTGTCGACGTACTCGCGCACCTCCTGCAGCCCGGCGGTGATGATGGCCTGCGCCTGCGCCAGGCCGGTCTCCACCGCGACGGACACCTCGTCGATCACGGCGTCCATGCTGGCGATGTAGCGGTTGCGGCCCTCCACGTAGAACACGTTGACTTCGTCGGGCAGGTCCAGGAACTGGTCCTTGATCCACAGCAGCGACCCGCCGGGCATCAGCAGGTAGCGGCGGATCTTGTAGTCCGTCATCCGGTCGTCGACGTACGCCTCGAAGTCCTTGCGCGCCGCCTCGGCGCCGCGGTCGAAGATCGTGCCGACTTCGGTGTCCAGCGCGGTGAGCCGCGCCTCGGCCTTTTCCTTCGTGCGCGCGTAGATCTCTTCGACGTGTTGCGAGACCTCGGCGCGCTTCCTTTCGTCGTCGGTGCGCGTGTCCTGCTGTGCGCCCACCACCTGGCCCAGCTGGTCCTGCCGGGTGGCGTGCATGCCGGCGGTCTGCGCCGCGGCGGCGTCGCGGGCCTGCGCCTGGGCGCCGTCCAGGATGGCGCCCTCCTGGGCGCGGTAGGCCGCGGGCGCGGCCTCGGCGTGGGCCTTGGCCTCGTTCTTGGCCCCCAGGGCCCCCTGGAACTCGGGCTCGTTTGATTTCTCCAGCTGTTCGTCGGTAACGCCGGCACTGGACATCTGCTCGTCGAGCCCGCGGCTTTCCGCCTGCAGCGAAACCTCGGACTCGGCCCTGGGCTTGGGCGCGGCCTGCTCGGCGGCCAGCGGCGGGGGCGGGGCGCCGGCCTCGGTGGGCGGAAGCGGCTGCACCACCTTGGGCGTGGCCACGCTGGTGTCGGGCGCTTCTTCCGTCGCCTGCTTGACGGGGCCCTGCGCCGCGTCGCCGCTTTCCTTTACCTGCCCGGTGACGGCGCCCTTGATGGACGCGGCCTTGTTCTGCGACTTGAACTCGTCGGCGTCCTTCTGGGTGCTGGGGGTGATCTGGGCCACCTTGGCCAGGAGCGCCGCCTTGAACCCCGCGCGGTCGAACGGACGCGGCTCCTGCGCGGCCATCTTGCCCACCTGCGCGGCCTTGGCCTGGCTGGCCACCTCGTTGGGCGGTCCCGACGCGGCGGCCTGCGCCTCGGCGGCCTTCTTTCGCGCGGCGCTGTTGTGCCCCTGCCGTTGGGCCGCGGTGCGCGTGCGCCCCAGCACCCGGCGGAACGCCGGGTCGTCGGTGGGCGCGCGCGGGGCCTGCTGGCCCTTTTCCGCCGCGCCGGCTGCGGCACCGGCGGTAGCCGGGTCCGCGTCGCCCTTCTCCGCGGCCGGTGCGGCCCCGGCTTCGGCGGCTCCGTCCGGCGCCTTTTCCCGCGCTTCCAGCTCCGCCACCTCGCGCTCGTCGCGGGCGGCGGATTCCACCGCCGCGGGAGGCACCTCTACCGCGCCGAGCGCCGCCGCTACGGCGGACGCCGTCTGCTCGGCCGCGGCGGCCGGACGGTCCGCGGCGGGAGTGCCGGCCGGCGCCGCGGGCGGGGCGGCGGCACCCGCGGCGGCCACGGACGTGCCGGACGCGGCTACGGGGGTGCGCTTCCGGGGGTCCGTCTCCACGTCCTCCCGGGGCGGCGCGGGCGCCGCCGCCTTGCGCTGGACGACCGGACTCACCGCGCCCTGCGCCGCCGGCTGGGCGGCCGCCCCCTGCTGCACGACGTGCGTGGCCTCGTGCGCGACCAGCCGCGCGTCCGCCGGGTTCTCGCCGCGGCCCAGCCAGATGTCGCTGCCGTGCGCGAACGCGCGCGCGCCCAGCGCGCCGGTGGCGCGCCGGGCCTCCGCGTCCGTGTGCACGCGCACGTGGCCCAGGTCCACCCCGAGCCGCGCTTCGATCAGCGCGCGGACGCCGGGAACCAGGGGCGCGCCGGGCCCGCGGCGGGCGATGGCGCGCGCCGCCGCATCCTCCATCTCCGGATCGCCGCGCTTTCGTCCCGCGGGGGCCGTGGCGCGCTGGACGACGCCGTTCGCCCGGGGCGGGGCGGCCTCCACGGCCGGATCGTCGTGGTCCGTGCGGTCGCCCGCGGTGGCGCGCTGCACCAGGGCCGTGGGAATGGACGAGCGCGAGCGCTCCTTCACCTCGCCGCGGTGCGTGGGGTCGCCGGCCGTGGCGCGCTGCACGGGGCGGAGGGCGCCGGGAGTGAGGGGGGTGATGCGGGGTGGCGAGGCGGCGGGGCCGCCCGCCACCTGGTCGGCAACGCGGTCGGCCTCGCGCTCGTACGGGTCGTCCGCCGCGCCGATGACGGGCTTCAGCTGGATTCCGGCCGGCCGCGCCATTCCGAACGGCGGCGCGGGCGACGAGGCCCACGCCGGGGCCGCCGGCCCGTCTCCCCCGAACGGCAGGGTCGACGACGCCCAGGGAGAAGTCCCCTCCGCATCCGCCCGGGCCGGAACCGCCGAACGCCGCGACGCCCGCGGTGAGGCCGGGGTCGGCTTCGCGGCGGGCGCGTGCGTCAGGGTCCTGGGTGCGCGGGGGGCGCTCATGCCGGCCGCGGCTCAGTGGATGGCGCCGAGGAACGCCGCCATGGCTCCGCCACGGTCGGCCGGCTCGCCGCGCAGGCGGGGGAAGCTTGCACCGGCCTTGCGGTACTCGGCCTCGATGGCGGCCCGCAGGTCCGCCTCGCGCAGCCGGCCGTCCGGGCGGCCCAGGGCCAGCAGCCCGGCGTGCACCGCGGCGTTGCGGATCTGCCCGCCCGCCAGCTCGTAGCGCGCGGCGGCGTCCTCCACCGCCTCGTAGGGCACCAGGTGGTCCGGCGGCAGGTGAAGGTGCCACAGGTGCACCCGCTCCTCCACGTCGGGAACGTGAAAGCTGACCACCGCGTCCATCCGCCGCTGAAAGGCGCTGTCGATGGACCCCGGCGCGTTGGTGGTGACGATCAGGATGCCGCTGTAGGTGTCCAGCCGCTGGAGCAGGTAGTTGGTTTCCAGGTTGGCCCAGCGGTCGTTGGCCGACTTCACCTCCGTGCGCTTGCCCATCAGCGAGTCGCCCTCGTCCAGCAGCAGCACCACGTCCAGGTCCTCGGCCCGGGCCAGCACGCGGCTGAGGTTCTTTTCCGTCTCGCCGATGTACTTGTTGACGATGCTCGCCAGGTCCACGCGGTACACGTCCAGTCCCAGCGCCGACGCCAGCACCCGCGCCGCCAGCGTCTTTCCCGTGCCGCTGGGGCCCTGGAACAGCGCGCGTACGCCGCGGTTCAGCCCGCCGGGAAACCCGTCCGACAGCGCCTCCAGCAGCCGCTCGCGGTGGCGGCAGCGGCGCTCCAGGTGGCCCAGCTCGTCCAGGGTGGATGCGTGGAGAACCAGCCGGTCCCACCCCCCGCCGTCGCCCAGGCGCTGGGCCAGGGTGTCCAGCTGCTGGCGGTTGATGGCCCGCGCCGCCGCCCGCACGTCGTCGGGGGTCACGGCGGGGCGCCGGTCCAGCGCCGCGTAGCCGCGGGCCAGCTCGGCGGTGCGGCGGATGTAGCGCCCGCCCAGGGTCAGCGAGCGGGCCAGGTGCTCGCGCTGCGCGCCGCCGGCCAGCGGAAGGGCCCGCTCCCAGTGCAGCAGCCGCAGCGCGGGCGCGTCGGGCGGCAGGTTCAGGGTCAGCGCGTTTTCGGCGGCCGTGCCTCCCACGCCGCCGTCGTGCCCCGCGACGACGCCCAGCGGGCCGGTGTAGCCGCGCCACTCGGGGGTCTCGAAGGTTTCGCCCGGCCCCAGGTCCGGCGCAAAGACGGGTACCGCGTGGGTCAGCGTGGCCAGCGGCCCCAGCACGCGGCTGACGTCGGCGCCGGCGCCGGCCTCGGGGCGCGCCTCCAGAATGCCGCGGCCCAGCGCGCCGGCCACGGCGCCCAGCACCTCCAGCCGCTCGCTTCCCGGCAGCCCGCGCACCACGACCACGCGCGCCTCGCCCGCCGCCAGCAGCGCCGTCAATTCCACCAGGCGGGCGCGCACCTCGCCGTCCAGCACCATCCCGGCGAGCGGCATGAACGAGCCCGCGGGATAGTGGCGCACACCGGGGAGCGGCTCGGCCGGCGTTTCGCCGCGCAGCGCCGTCCACAGCGCGGCCGGCACCCTCATCTGCCACGCGGCGCGCGGGGCGTCGGGGTTGGCGATCTCCACCAGCCCGGCCTCCAGCAGCGGCCGGCAGAGCGTCCATCCATCCCCCGACAGCCCGGGCCGGGTGATCCGCACCACCTCGTGCACCAGCGCCACCGCGGGGCGGCGGCCGCCTCCGGGTGCCTGCGCGGCCTCGAACACGTCGCCGAAGCGGGCGTCCTCCTCGATCAGCCCCGCCATCACCAGCGCCAGCACGTGCTCGTCGCCGATGCCGCGCGCGGCGTCGCGCAGGGCCAGCAGCGGAAGCCAGGCACCGTCCGCGGCGGCCTCCCACCCGGCGCGCAGGGCGCCCACGCCCGCCACCGCCTGGTCCCACGGCGCGTCCGGGTCCAGGTGCGGCGCCAGCTCGGCAAGGTATCCCTCCAGGAAGGGATGCTCGGCCAGCGGCGCGGCGGGGTCCTGGCCCGACGCGGCGGCGCGGGCGGAGGCGTACGCCACCACGCCCAGCACGGCCTCGTAGAACACCAGCCCCAGGTGGCCGCGGGCGTCGTGCGGAACGGAGGCGAAGGGCTCGCTCACGGTCAGGCGAAGTAGAAGGTGACCACGCGCGCCAGCTCCGGCACCCAGCCGGGGTTGGCGTCCAGACCGGCAAGGCGGATGGGGAGCGTCACCTGGTCCACGCCCATGTGCACGTCCACGTGCGTGCGGGTGGCGTCGACGGTGCCCTCGCGGCGGAACAGCGCCGATTCCAGCCCCTCGTCGGGGTCCAACCCGGCCGCCCGCAGCGCCGCGCCGATCCGCGCGCGCAGCACCGGCGTAACGAGGTCCAGGAACCGGCGCAGCTCCGCCGATCCCTCCATCCCCAGCAGGGGCGAGGACTTCGGCGAGGGCGGCGCTCCGCCGAACAGCTCGATCCACGCGTCGGGAAGCCGGGCGATGGACACCGGCGGAAAGCCGGTGCCGGGAAGCTCCTCCGGCTCGCGCCCGTCCACTTCGGCCAGGAGGCGCCAGAGCGGGTCGTCCGCCACCCCCGCCGCGTCCGGCCCCAGCAGCGCGCGGGCGGCCAGCTCCACCCATCCCCATCCGCCCACCACCGGCGCCACGCCGAAGTGCTCGTCCAGCAGGCGAAAGAAGTCCATCGACCGCAGCACGTTCACCAGGAAGAACACGCCGCACGCGCCGCTGGCCACGCGTGCCTCGTCCACCGGCGGCGAGAAGACGCGGACCTCCCACGGTTCCGCCTCCTCGGCCGGGAGCCGCGCCTCGTTCTTCGCGGGTGGTGTCGCGGAGCTGACCACTTTGACCACTATCTCGGCAGGCGCCCGCTCCGTCCCATCCTCCGCTTGGTCCGCTTCGTCCAACGGATGAGACGGTTTCGGCAGCTGGGGGTCGGTGGATGCGCGGGCCTCCATCCACACCTCGCGCTCCTTCTCGGCGGCCGCGGTGGATGGAGGAGGGTCGATGGCGTGCGGATCGGCTCCGTGCATCGGATCGTCCGCATCCGTCCCACGCCGCGCGGCCTCCGGTCTGGACGCGGACTCCGGCTCCGCCAACGGCGTCGATCGGGGGATCGGTGCACGCGGGGTCGTGAGGTCCGCCCCGGTTCCGGCGGCTGCGTCGGAGTCCGATCGGCGATCCGCAGGCGTGTGGAGCGGGGCGGCGGCCTGGGCGCGCCAGCGGACGAAGCGGGCGACGAAGGGCGTGCCGCGAGCCACGAGCGGCGCGCGGTGCAGCACCAGCCCGAGGCCGACGAGGGCCTCCTGCTCCGGCGCCAACCCGCGCGGCACGGCGTCGGCCGGCAGGAGGCCCGCCCAGGGCGCCGCGGTGGGGGACGGGACCCCCCGTGGACGCCCCAGCGGCGTGGCGGCGCGGGCGGGCAGCCCATCGGCGCGACCAGAGCCGGACGTGAAGGCGGACGGCGTCACCCGATCGCCGCCGGGCTCCGCGGACGGCGAACGGGCGACATCGGAAACCAGCGTCAGGCGGGGCGCGGCGAGGAGCGACGGCGCTTCGAACGCCAGGGCGACGGCGGCGAGAATGCGCGCGGCCTCCGCGGGCGGGAGCGCGGCGGCGACGCGGCCGGCGTCGTCGGTGCCGGCCAGGTGCTCCAGCGCGGCGGGAACGTGACGGGCCTCGCGCGCCCACAGCGCGGTGAGCGCCGCGACGGGAGCGCCGGGCAGCTCCTTCATCAGCGCCTTCCACCACCATTTGCCCACGTCGCCCGCGCAGGCGTCGCGCGCGAAGGAGGCGATCATCTCCGCCGTATCGGCGAAGAAAACGGCGTTCGCGCCGGCCGGTACCGGGCCGCGTCCGGGCCGGGCGGCGCTCCGCCAACGGTCGGCCAGGGCCGCGCGGACGGCTCGCTCCCACTCGGCGGGGGCGCGCACCTCGCCTGGCCGCGGCGCGATGCGGCCCGGAAGGGGATCGGAGAGGGAGCGCACCACGAGCACCGCGGCGGGCGGCAGGCCGGCCGGCTCCAGCGTGGCGGCCTGCAGCAGCCGCTGCACGCGAAGGCGCATCCCCGCCGGCGCCGCGGTGCTCACGTCGTCTGCTGGAACTGCTGCGGCGGCAGCCAGCGGCGCGTGCGGAACATCAGGTAGGGCGCCTCCTGCCCCTGCTCGCCGAAGCGGTAGTAGCGCAGCACCGGCGTGCCGGAAAGCAGCGACGGCACGTCCTGCAGCGCCTTGCCGACCAGCGGCGTCACCCAGTCGGCGGGAACCGTGTGGCCCCACGGATCGTCGCCCCCGATCCCCTGGAAAAACGTGTACGGCTCGAATCCCACGGTTCCGCCGCCGGTTCCGCGGGGCCCCGTGCCGATGATCGGCCCACCGCCCCCGCCGATGATCGGGGGCCCGGTGCCCGTGCCCTCGATCATCATCCCGTTCGCCATCGGCGCCAGCTCCAGGTGGGTGGCCTCCATCACCCTGATCCGCTCCCGCTCGCCACCCGTCTGCACGGGGAGAATGCCCACGGGCGGCAGGTACACGAACCACTCGCTGGCCACCACCGTCCGCGGCGCCGCCACGGCGTTGTCGCCAAAGAACATGGAGGCGTGGTCGCGGAACTGGAGGAACATGGCCGCGGATTCCGCGCGGGGCAGGGCGCCCGTCGCCATGCCGAACACCGTCTGCTCGCCCAGCGGGCTGGGCACGCGGCGCACCGACCACATGTCCACGAACTCCAGCTGCCGGCGGCTCACGAACAGCACCGCCAGCGGCACGTCGCACGTCGACAGCTGCCCGGCCTGGCGCAGCGCGTCGATGGGCGTCAGCGGACCGGGGCTGGCGCCGGCCACCGCCAGCGCGGCGATGCGCACGTCGTGGCGGCCCCACCCCATGCACCAGTAGGCCATGGCGTTGCGCAGCTTGCTGAGCCCCCTGGCCAGCCGCGGCGTAAGACCGGGGTCGGTGGTGTCGTTGCGCCGCGCCCTTTCGACGTCGTTGTTCACCGCCGTCAGCAGCGTGGAAAGCGTGCCCGACAGCGGCACCTGGGGGGTGGGCGAGGGCAGGGGAAGGGGCACCAGGGAGAACGATGCGCCCTCCTGGGTGAAGCGGCTGCCGCACGCGGCGCCGACCCCGTCCGAGGCGTAGTCCACCGCCGCCGCACGCTCCCGGCTGAACGCCGTCGCCGGCCGGGCGGAAAGAAGGTAGAACCCGGCGTTGGTCAGCGAGATCTCGGCGGTGGCCGTGGTGCAGGCGGCGAACAGGCCGGCGGCCGCGTCCTGCCCGGCGGTGCCGGGGGTCAGCCGCAGCTCCACCCGCTGCGGAAGCGCCACGGGGTCGCCGTCCAGGTTGAAGGCCAGCCCCGGCGTGATCGACACGGTGGGCCCCGACACCACCAGCGTATCGGCGCCGGATGCGGGCGCCGAGAGCGTCTGGGTGCCCACCGTGACCTCCATCCCGCGCACCACGCCTTCGCCCAGGGCGCCGGCCAGCCCGCGGTGCCGGCCGCGGAGCGCATCCTGTTCGCGCTTCAGGTCTTCGGCCGTGAGCACGCGGCCGTTGAAGAAGTGGGTGAGCCGCACCCCATCGTCCACCACCGGCTCGAGCAGCTCCGTCGTCATCGCTCAGCTCCGGTTACTTGATGGGAAAGCCGATTTCGCCGCTGGGATACCGGCTGACTTCCACGTGAAGGTCGCTCCTCTCGTTCGACGAGCCCAACCGGATCCATTCGAGCTGGTAGATTCCCGGCTTCGGCAGGACGAGCGCGGCGACCCCCCCGGCCACGGTGGCCTTGACGACGTACGACCACTTGTCGATGTCCAGCTCGGGGATGCCCAGCTGGAACAGGCGGTTGTCGCCGATGAACCCGGCGTCGAACAACTCCAGCCCGTTGTAGCGGTCGACCGCCGCAACCTCGCCGGTGGACTCGTCGATGACCTTTTCCAGGATGAAGTGCCCGGCCCCGATCACCTGGTACTGGCCTGTCCCGAAGCCGGTGCCCGGGTCTGCCGCGTCCCACGACTTGCCGTTGAACACCAGCACCTGGCCCGGGTCGGTGCCCGGGGCCACCGGCTGGTTGTTGATGCCGGTTACCGTCGGGCTGGGGTACAGGCCGGTCAGGTCGCCGCCCGCCGCGCCACCCGGTCCGCCGCCTCCGGCCGGTGTGCGCGCCACCCAGCTTCCGCGGCCGTTCACGAGCTGCCAGGTGAGCACCTCGCCGTCCTTGGTGGGCGTGGCGGCGTAGGCGTGCCCCTTGAAGCTCCTGACCTTGGTCGCGGGATAGGTGTTGTCGAGGTCGCTGTCCGTGGCGTATTCCAGGGTTCCGGCCACCCATTGGCCGGTGGGCAAGGCCGGCGAGGTCTGGAACTTCAGGAACTGCCCGTTGGCCGCGGTGGCCGGCACGGGCTTTCCCTGCATGCGCTCCACCTTCAGGGCGCCGTACGGCCCGGTGACGTCGCCCGCCGCGGGTCCCAGCACCGCCTGCGGAGTGTTGGGCGCCCACTCTACGCCGTTGTACGCCAGCACCTGGTTGGTGATGGTGGGCTGGGTGGCCGAGACGCCCTTTCCCTGCAGCCCGACGACCTTTACCGCGTCGTACCGGCCCTCGACGTCGCTGGGGTGCGAGAACCGCAGCTCCGTGGGCGTCCACTCCGGCGACCCGGGCGGCGACCCCGACCGGCGCCACTGCAGGAAGTCCAGCTCCACCGGGTCGGTGGCCGACACCCGCTTTCCCTGCAGCCCCCGGACGAGGTTGTGCGGGTAGACGCCCGACAGGTCCTTGGTTCCCGCCGGGAGCGCGCGCGGCATCCACGTGGTGCCGTTGGAGTACAGGTACTGGTCGTTCTGCGGCGTGGTGGGCGCCACCGGGAACTTCTGGATCTTGGCGACGATGGGCAGCAGGTACTCGCCCGCCAGGTCGCCCCCCTCGAGCTTGTTGTAGACGGTGTACGCCGGCAGCGTCCACACGTCGCGGTCCAGGTACTCGCCGCTTCCCTCGCGCAGGTCGTCGGCGACGGAGCGCGGGGGCGAGCCGGCAAGCATCACCTCTTTGGCGTTGAACCTCACCTCCACCACGTCGCCGTCGTTCATGTCGTGGGGATCTTCGGCCAGGTTCGGCGCGGGAACGCGCGCCACGACCTTGCTGGGCACCGGCTCGGGAAAGACGATGTCCCACACGTTGCGGATGCCCGCGGGGATCACGTTGGCCACCTCGCGCGGCACCTCGTTCACCCGCACCTCCACGGCGCCGGGCGAAAGCGCCAGCTGCCGTTCGTGGTGCACCCACGCGCGGATGCGGTGCGGCCCCAGCACCTGCAGGGTGGCGAACGAGTCCACGTCGGGCCGCCGCTCCACGCTGTTGGCCAGCAGCCACTCCTGCAGCAGCCGGGTGTGGAGCAGGTAGGGGCGCGTGTCTTCGCGGACGCGGATGGGGGGCGACTCTTCGGAGGCGTGGGCCAGCCTCCCCCCCGGGGCTACGCGAAGGTCCACCTCGGCCAGCAGCACGCAGCATTCGCCGCCGGCGTCGCCGCAGGTGTTGGGGTTCTCTTCGCCCCGGATCACCGGGCGCACCTCGGTAACCCACACGCCGAAGGCCTCGCGCAGGATCTCGCGCGCCTCGCCGGCGGGGAGCAGGATGGGGCTGTTGTCCAGCGCGGGGGGGCTGGCGATCCCATCCTCGCCGATGGCGCGGGGCAGGGCGCGCACCGCGGCCAGCAGCTCGGCCCTGCCGCCCACGGCCACCAGGGTGTCGGTGGTCTCCACCCGGCCGAGCAGCTGCCCGAAGGCCCGCACGGCCCGCTCCTCCGCCTGCGAGGTGCGGTACACCGTCAGCCCGGTGGACTCCGGCCCGGGAGGCGAGCCCACCGGCGGCACGCCCCAGGGCGCGTCGTCGCGCACCGCCAGCTTCAGCTCGAAGCCGTCGCGGATGCGCGAGGGCTGCATGGCGTCGTCCTGGCTGCGGCAGGGCTCGCCGGGAACGGGAACGGTGTCGGTGGGGCACTCGCGGTGGCACAGGATCACCGCCAGCGGAAGCGTGGTGCCCCCGGCTCCGAACAGGTGCTCCAGCGACTTCTGGTGCACGCTCAGCCAGCGGTCGAGCTTCACGCACATCAGGTCCGTGATGCAGATCTCACGGCCGCACGGGTCCACGGCCATCCCCGGCTCCACCTGGATCTCGGGCTCGGCGCCGCCGGGAACGGCGTTCACCCGCAGCCCCCACACGGTGCCGTAGCCGTGGAGCAGCCGGTTGTGCCCGCGCCGGCCGGCGGCGTGGTACAGCTGGTCCTGCTGAAACTCGTCGACGCCCAGGACCAGGCCCAGCGTGTAGTTCACGCGCTTGGAGGCGTCGGTGCGAAGGGGCCCGGCGGCGGGCGATGCCTGTGAGATCATGTCCACCTCTGAAAGTTTCCTCGCGACTGCGGGGAGGCGCCCGCCGGGTCCCGCCCGACGACCCGCCGCCCGCGAACGTTCCATGGCTCCGTCCACCCCAGGTGCGACCCGGCCAGCTCGCCGGCGGCCAGCACCAGCGAGGTGAACCGGCTTCCCTGGCCCAGCAGCGTGTCGGTGCCCAGCCGGGCCTCGCCCACGCGAAAGGCGGCCCAGTACAGGCGCGTGCTCACGATGGTGTGAGCGGGCTTTTCCAGCAGGGCAATGCGGTGTGCCAGCTCCAGCCGCCCGCGCTGCGCCTCCTGCCCGTCGCCCGGCGCCACCGGCACCAGCACCGAAAAGCGGTGCGCGCCGCGGCGCATGGGCACCACGACCGAGACGAACGTCGTCCAGTCGCCCAGCGCCGCCGTGTTGTCCGGCAGCTCGGCCGGGTAGCCCACCTCGTCCCACGACGCGTAGCCCTGGCCGGCCCCGCGCCCCCACGCGCGGGCCAGGTCGCCCGGCTGGCGGTAGCGGCGCGCCAGGAAGTCGCGCCACAGCGCCAGGTCGGCCCCGCCATCGGGGACGGCCCAGGTAAAGCCCAGCCCCTCGCGCAGAAAGCGCGTCCAGTCGGCGGCCTTGGCCGCGTTGCGCGGCGTGGTGGGCGGAAGCTTCAGCCGCGTGTCGTCCAGCGACTCGTAGTCGGGATCTTCCGGCGCCGCGGCGGCGAGCGTCACCTCGAACGCGGCGCCCAGCACCGCCCTCACCTTGGCGGTCTTCGCGGCGAGCGCGACGCCGCCGTCGTCGTCGGACTCCAGCCCCCACGCCTCCTTCAGCGCGTCCACGTCGGCGTAGCGGCCGGCCAGCCACTCCCGCCAGCGCGCGTGAAGCGGCTCGGGCCCCTGCGCGGGCGTCCATTGGAGCGCGGTGGTCGTCGTTCCCGGGCCGGACAGTCCGCCCACGTCGCCGTAAGCCACGCCGGGGGCGTCGCGGGTAAGGAACTGCTCCACCACCCGCACCGTGAACCGCCGTTCCGGCCCGTCGCCGCCCTTCTCCGAATCGCCGCCGCCGCCGCACCCGCATCCGCATCCTCCCGCGGACGGGGTTGCCGGAGCCGCGGCCGCGGCGTCGCCCGCATCGTCGAACAGGTGCGGGTCCACGCACTCGTCCAGCGCCAGCCGCAGGGCGCGGATCATCCCCTCGCGGGTGCCCCGGCCGGCGAACATCTCCGTGGCGTGGGCCAGGAAGAAGCGCTTCTTCTCCTCGCTCCACGCGGCGTCGACGGCGGCGCCCATCCATCCCGCCAGCCACTCCAGGAACTCCGGCGGCACGGTGCGCGTGTCGAACAGCACCTGGGCGGCGGCGATCCGCTCTTCCACGCCGGTGAAGGTGCCTTCGACGTTGGCCAGGTAGCGGTCCAGGAACCACGCGGACCCCGCATCCTCGCGGTACACGGCGGGCAGGTACTCGCGCAGGTAGGAGAAGCGGGGATAGTAGGCGCGAAGGCCCCGCAGCCGGGGGGTGATGCGCCCGTTCCCCGTCAGCGTCACCCGCAGCTGCAGGTAGCGCCCGACCGCGTTCTGAAAGAGCAGCTCCCAGGTGCCCGCCTGTCCCTGCGGACCCGGGGGATAGGTGGACCGGTAGGGAAGCTCGGGCCCGGCGGCGCGCAGGTAGGGGGCGGGCTCGCGGCTCCACTCCATGGACGCCAGCTCCGCCCGCGTCTCGGCCGCGCGGCTTTCCACCGTCACCGACGACTCCGGGGGAATGCAGCCGTCCAGGAACAGCCGGTGCCACACGCACCCCGGCTCGCGCCCGTCGAAGGCGGCTGCCTCGCCGTCCTCCGCGGGGAGGGCGGGGAAGACCAGCTTCGCCCCGCGGCCGAAGGTGGGACGCGGATACTCCAGCAGCGACACCCAGCGCGTTCCGCTGTCGTAGTGGGCCTCGCCCCCGGCCACCACCAGCGCGCGGCCGCCGTGGCGGCGCATGGGAAAGAAGCGCGGGTCGAACTCCAGCCACGGCTCGTCCGCGGGGCCGGCGATGGTGAAGGCGAAGGCCTGGTTGCCGTCGGGCGAGGTGAGCAGCACCTGCCCCGACACCGCCTCGCGCGAGCACCCCGCCGCGGGGACGAAGGCGAACTCGTGCGCGTACGGCATCTCGTGGATCACCTCGGGATGCGCGTACAGCAGCGGGGCCAGGGGATGCACCGACGTTTCCCCGCGCTGCAGGGTGAAGCGGTGGATCACCGGCGCCGTGCCGTCGCGCCCCAGGACCAGCGCGCTTCCGTCGCACAGCACCTCGACGGCGATGGGGTCCAGCACCGAAGCGATGGAAAGCGAAGCCTGCAGGCGCAGCGGGCCCTCGCGCGGCTCCCGCCGGGGCCGCTCCCCGCCGTCTTCGGGGGGGAGCGCCGGGGCGAAGTCCGGCTCGTCCGCCACGTCGGGCGAGGGATGCACCTGGCGGACGCGGAACAGCCGGTCCAGCGACCAGAGCCGGGCGTTGTCGCGGTCCAGCACCCACACGCCGCCGTCCGGCGCCGCGGCGATGTCCCAGGGCGCAAAGGGCACCCCGGCGGGCCAGCGCAGCGCCAGCGGCTCGCCTCCCGCGGCCAGGTCGAACACCAGCAGCCCGTTCTGGTCCGGCGTGCCCGCCACCAGGTAGTGCTCGCCCGTCACCGCCAGCCCATGGATGCGCGCGGGGGGCCGCGGCGGCGGGGGCGCGGCGGGGGCGAAGTCGCTCCCCGGCGCCGGCGCGCACGAGGGCTCCGGGTGCGGCCAGAACGCGGTGGGCTCGGCGTCGTGGCGGCCGCGGCTGGCGATGCCGCGCCCGTCGTCCGACACCCAGTACCAGTTGCCGTGGCGGTCGCGCCCGGCGCCGCGGCGGTCTTCCAGCCGGGGCGGGCTCTCGGCCCGGCGCGGGGGAAAGACGAAGGGAAGCCGCTCCAGCCCCACGCTGGCGGTGGCGTCGTCCCACTCCGCGCCGGCCACCGGTCGGGGAAGCCAGTCGCCGCGCCCCAGGAGCAGGTGAAAGCGGGTGCCGTTGACGTCCACGCGCGCCTCCTCAGCAGCTCCGCGGAATCACCGGCACCGGGCGCCGCTTGCGCGCGGCCCCGCCCGTTCCGGTCCCCGTGCCGCCCGTTCCCGTTCCCGTTCCACCCGTTCCCGTTCCACCCGTCCCCGTTCCTCCCGCGCCCGTCCCGGGGCCGCCGGTGATGGCGTCCTTCAGGTCTTCGGGGTCTCCCGTGCGTACCGACAGGTGGTCCAGCCGGGGAAGCTGAAGGCCCGAGATGCCCAGCGTGCGGATTTCCGCCCCCGCCGCGTTCCACATCCTCACCCCCCGCACGCTCGACACGCCGGGCACCCGCGCCACCTGCGCCCACAACTCGCGGTCTTCCACGGCGGTGTCCAGCAGCCACCCCCGGGCGGTGGGCTCGTCGTACGCCGTCGCGCGGACGGGATGCCCCCCCTGCAGGGGAGACAGGAAGCGCCGCAGCGCCGCCTTCACCTCTTCGCGCACGGCCGCGATGTCGCTTCCCGCGATGGCGTCGAAGCCCACCGCCAGCGACACCGGCACGTACTCCGGCCCGCGCAGGTGCACCTCGGTGGTCACCAGGCGGCGCGGCTCCAGGTAGCGGCAGACGGCCTGAAGGAAGAGGCGGTCGGGAACCGGCCCCTCGGGGCGCAGGGGATCGTTGGGAATCAGCAGCAGGGTGACCACCCCCGGCGCCGGCGAGCCGATGGACGGGTGGTAGCTGGGGAGCACCTCCATTCGCCCCAGCGAGATGCCGGGCGTCTGCGGGACGATCTCGCGGAAGTCCTCGGCCGAGACGGCGCGGTCCTGGTGCTTCAGGTGAAGGGGAATGCGGCGCTCGGCCTCGGCGACGCTCTCGCCGTCGTCGCCCCCCCAGGTGGGCACGGGGTTGAACGGGCGGAACCCCGCGGGAAGCCGCGGCGCCGTCCGGATGCCGCCCACGCCCACGTTCCCGGCGCGGCCGCCGCCGTGCGCGTACGCCGCGACGATGGCCGCCCCCGGGGGCGGACGCATTCCCGCGTAGCCGCTGCCGAACGTCACCTGTCCGCTTTCGCGATCGACGGCGAACACGCGCGGGTCGCCCGCCGCGGGCGCCGGGGCGCCGGGGGGAAGCGAGGGGTCGCGCACCGGCACCTCGGGCGGGGCGGAAAGCAGGTCGTCCACCCGCGTCCACGCTTCGCCGCCCACGGCAAGCTGCACCGAGCCGGGGATCACGGGGGTGTTGGGAAGCACCAGCGACTGGTGGGGCTCGCCCGTCCCCGTGCCCACCCGCAGGGGGGCGACGGGGACGCGCTGCGAAACGCGGGCGGCGTTGGCGCCCACCCAGCTGAAGCGCGCCTCCCATCCCTTGGACGCCGTTCCCCCCGCGTCCGACGCATCCAGGCGAATGCGGATCCAGCACAGCACCCGGTCTGCCACCTTTTCGTCATCCAGGGCGGGGGGAAGCTCGCCCACGCCCTCTTCCATGGGGTCCAGGTCGTTCCAGGCGCCGAACCCGCCCGCCTCGGGGAGCGTCAGCTGCACCAGGGTAAGGTTCTCCAGCGCGTCGTCGTCCGCCGCGGCGTCCAGGCGGGCGTAGCGCGGGGTGTCGCCGCTGAACTCGCCGGTGGAGATGTCGAACGCCAGGGTGGGGAGCCGGCGCGGGGGCGCGCCGCCGGGGCGCATCACCCGCTGGCTCCCGTCCCACGCCGGGACGAAGCCCAGGGTGAGCGTCTTCCCCGCGATGGCCTTGCGCACCCTGTCGCGCGCGTTCTCCAGCTTCACGTCGGCCGGCCGCACCAGCAGCGCCATCCACAGCGTGTTGTCGACCGCGTCCTGCGTAAGGCTCACCGCGCCGATGCGCGCGCCGTTCTGCGGGGCCTCGAAGGGCGTCGTGCGGTAGAAGTCCAGCGAGGACGCGTCCTCGTCGGTGTCGCCGTACAGCTGCTCGTACATCCGCTGCGCCGTGTCTTCGCTGGACCCGGCGGGAAGCGGCGCACGGTAGAACACGCGCCCCTCCACCGGCAGCACGTCGAGCGCGTTGCCGGTGACGAAGCCCACCGGGCCGGCGAACAGCTGCAGCTCCGCGGGAAGGGTGACGGTTTCCAGCGGGCCGCGCTCGTTGTCGATGGACACCACGCCCACGGCGGCGGCCGCGGGGCGCAGCGGAATCCCCAGCAGGTCCAGGAACTTCAGCCGGTTGCGCTCGGGGATCAGGTTGGCGCGGTACAGCAGGCTGTCCGTCATGAAGGCGAACAGCTGGAGCAGGGTGACGCCCGGGTCGGCGTCGTTGAAGTTGGTCCACTCCGGCGTGTGCACCGGAATGCGGGCCAGCGCCTCGGAGAGGATCCGCGAATAGTCGCGGTCGTCGATCTTGGGAACGATGAGCGGCATGGGATGGGCCTTCAGCTTGCGAGCTGCACGCGCACCGACACCTGTTCGGCGGCGCGGTTGGCGACCAGCTGGTAGCGAACGGTGGCAAGGGCGGCCTGCGGGTCGTCCGGGTCTTCTTCCACGCTCACGTCCTGCAGGGCGATGCGCGGCTCCCAGCGCGAGAGCGCCTCTTCGATGCGCTCCTGCACCCGCCTGCGCGTGCCCACCGTGTTGGGCTCGAAGAGGAACCGGCCCGCCCCCCCGCCGAACTCCGGGAGCTGAAGCCGCTCGCCCGCCTCGGTAAGGAGGATCACGCGGACGGCCTCGCGGATGTTCTCGGGCCCCTCCGAAACGGCCACGCGGCCGTCGGGCCCCAGGCGCATGGGGAACGAGATCCCCGATCCGAACACGGTATCGCGCGGCATGGTCACTTCATCTTGGGAACGGGAAAGCAGATCCTGAAGAACGGCAGCCACCAGAAGATGATGTTGAGCAGGCTGACGATGATCATCAGCAGGATCAGCGCGCAGATGGTGATGATGGGAATGCTGAACGAGCAGATCACGGCGAAGTCCAGCCCGCCCTCCTCGTTGCCCACCTCCCCCTCCATCAGCCCCTTCAGGCTGGCGGCGCGGCTCATCTGCTTGCGCAGCTGGTCGCTCAGCATGAACGCCACGTTGCGGTTGTACTTGCGCAGGGTGGCGGGGCTGGTGTCCACCGGCAGCGCCACGCGCAGGTGCCGGGCGGGGGCCTCGGGCTCGAAGAACGACGTCAGCCGGAACCGCTCGGAGCGGTCGCTGACCAGCGGCGGCGACTTCTTTCCGCAGTGCGGGCGCAGGTACACGCAGCGGACGACGAACCAGTCCTCGCCAGCGGTGCTCGGCGCCCGCGACGGAAGCTGCTCGGGGAGGGCCGGCTTGGCGGCACCCATTCCCGCCAGCGCGTCCATCACCAGCTTCTTCAGCCTGCGGACGCCCACCTCCGGCGTTTCTCCCGGCGCGGGAAGCCGCTCCAGCAGCGTTCTCAGCGCGGCCTCGTCCACCGCCGGGTCGGGGGCGCCGGTGATCGGCGGGGGCGTTCCGGGGGCGCGCGGGTCGCCGATCACCACCCGCGCCACGTACGACCCGCCGATGCTGCCCGCCTCCACCTGGGCGCGGAACGCCGCCGCGTGCTTCATGGCGTCGATCAGCGTGGCCCGGGCGCTCGCCGTCCGGTCGTACAGCCCCACTCCGCCCAGCGCGTCGTAGAGCGCCTTGTGGGGGGTGGAAAGGCCGGCGCGGGCGGCGGTGCCGGCCATCACGTCCCACACGGGGCGGATGGCGTCGCGCAGGAAGTCGTGAAAGTCCAGCAGCATCAGCCCGCCCGACTGCTCGGCGGCGGCCAGGGCCGAGCTGCGCCGTGCCGCGACGCCCTTCTCGCGGTCGTACCACGACTTCATCTCGGTCCACGGGTCCAGCACGGTGCGCTGGAACTCGATCACGCGCGGGTCGTCAAGCGAGCCCGGCGCGGGGGCGGGGACCACCGCCTCCATCTCGCGCCCGTTGCTGTACGCCTCGCGGCGCGACGCGGGCACCAGCCCGGCGAACAGGCGGCGCTTGAGCACGCCCCCGTCGGAAAAGGTGGTGCCGAACATCGGCAGCTGCTCTTCGTCCGTCACCAGCGCGGTGCCCGCGGCCTTCACCCACCCGGTGCTCCCGTCCGGCCGCGCCACCCAGGCCCACTCGCCCGTTTCCGTCTCCGCTTTCGTCTTGGGATCGACGGTTACGGTGAGGCGGCGGAGCACGAAGGCCACCACCTCGCCCTTCGCCACGTCCACCGTGTGCTCCGGGAGCCCGGGGACGCGGCAGGCCAGCGAGGCGGCCACCAGGTAGAAGCGGCCGTGCACGGGCTGGTACAGCCGCAGCGGCCCCTGCGAAGGCTTGGGCGTGGCGTCGATTCCCGCGGCGGGTTCGCGCCAGGTTTCGGGCCGGGCCACGAACCCGCGGAGCTGGCGGGGCTTTTCCGCCAGCGCCGCCTGGTACTGCGGGATGAAGTCGTCGCCCGCGAAGCGCAGCAGGGCGGGCGCGCGAAAGCCGGCGGGCTTGCCCACCAGGTCGTCCCACAGGGGAGAAGGCGCCAGCCAGCGTACGTGGCTCACCAGATGTTCCCCGCGCCGGGAGTGTAGCTGGCGCTGACCACCGAGTTGGTGATCAGCGTGTCGCACTGCACCACGCCGCTGAACTGCGAGATCCCCGCGCTCACCTTTACCATGGCCGCGCTCACCTCGACGTTGGCTCCCGCGGTGATGGACACCTTGGCCGCGGCGGTGATGGTGATTCCCGACGTCTCGAGCTTCACGGAGTTGCCGTTGCTGTCCATGATCTCCACCGCGCCCGGCCCGTCCTTGAGCGTCACCTTCTGCCCGCCGGGGGTTTCCAGCACCATCTTCTCCTGCCCGTCGGTATCGTCCAGCGTCACCTGCACCCCGTTGCGGCTGCGCAGCTTCTTCACGTGGTTCAGGCCCCCGCCGTCCATGGTCTCCGGCGGGGCGTCCTGCCCGTTCCACAGCGCGCCCACCACGCAGGGAAAGCGCGGGTCGCCCCCCGCGAACACCACCAGCACCTCGTCGTTCACGTCGGGGATGAACCAGCTTCCGCGGTCGTTGCCCGCCATCAGGGTGGCCAGGCGTGCCCACGCCTCGTATTTGGAGCCGGCATCGGGCGACCAGGGGAGCGACACCTTCACGCGGCCCTGCCCGTCCGGGTCCCGGATGTCGGTGACCAGGGCGGGGTAGGCGCCGTAGAACAGCCCGCCCCAGCCGCTCGGGGCGCGCGCGCCGGGAATCTCCAGCAGGGCGCCGCCGGCCGTCACGCCGCCCTCCCCAGCCCGGGGCGCTCCACCGAGAACGCGCTGCGGAAGCCGCTGGCGGCGTCGAAGGTGTGGCGCACGCGGGTGACGAAGTACTTGCCCTCGAACAGCGGGCCCAGCTTCTTCAGCTCCACCTCCGCCCCGGCGCGCAGGCGGGCGTCGCCCTCGGCCACGCCGGTGCCGGCCACGAACTGCCGGGCGGCGCGGGCGTAGTGCGCCTCGGCCAGGGCGCGCGCCTCGTTCTCGTTCACGGGAAGCTCGTGCACCACCTGCTGCGGGCGCCGGCCCAGCGCGCCGGCCAGGATGTCGCTTCCCGCCTCGCCGCCGTTCAGCTCGGATTGCACGACGGACTTTCCGGCCTCGTGCTTCACGGCCTGCTTCCCCGACACGTCCCATCCCGCCACGGTGAACGCGGTGGCCTGGTGCGCCAGGTCGGCGGTGACGGCGAACTCGATCAGCGCCTCGCCGTAGGTAAGCGTCAGCGAGCCGGCCTCGCGGCGGGTGCGGGGGCGCGCCTTCAGCTTGTCGCCCTCCATCCACAGCTCGGCCCCGGCGGCGCGGGCGCGGTCGCGCGCCAGCGCCAGGTCGCTCTGGTTCACCTGCGCCACCACGCGGTGCGTGGGGCCGGCGACGTCCACGTCGGCAGACAGCCCGTGCGACTGCGCCACCTGGCGGATCACGTCGGCGTCGCTGACATCCTCGAAGGTCCGCGTGCGCCGCGTCATGCGCAGGTCCTGCAGCCGGTCCTCGGCCATCACCAGCAGCTCCGGGGGGCGGGCGCCGGCAAAGCGGCCCTCCAGGGCGGTGATGCGCCCCTCGAACACGGTTCCCGCCCCGTCGCCCGCGCCCATCTCCACCTTCAGCTTCTTGCCGAAGTCCAGCTTGGCGCGGTCGAAGTACAGGAAGCCGATGGCCCCGTCCCTGGGCCCCCAGTTGGTGAAGGTGAGCTCGGCCCGGTACAGCCCGGCCGTCGTTTCCTCGACGAACAGGCCCAGCAGCTGCGTGGCGAGCGCGGGCTCTTCCTGCCCCTCCACGGTGATGCGGGGGCGCGAGGGATAGAGGGCGGGTGCGGATCCGGCGTCGGGCATCGGTCTTTCAGTGGGCGAACAGGCGAAGCTCCTGGCGGGCGCGCCGCTCCAGCAGCTCGGCGATCTCGCGCGGTTCCAGCGCCGGGGGTCCGGCCGGGGCGGGCTGCTGCGAGCTTCCCTGGGGCTCGGAAACCACGACTTCCAGCTCGTTGATGACGACGGTCATTCTGGGTCAGCGTCCGGGGCCCGAGGGGCCGGTGAAGCGAAGCGAGGCCGAGGCGGAGAGCCCCGACGATCCCGACCCCGACCCCGCGACGGTGATGGAGCCGGACGACTGCACGGACGGGGAGGCCGAGGCGCCGGCGGAGGTGGAGGCGGAGACGGCCAGCGAGGTGGCGCCGGTCAGCCCCAGCTTCGCGGCGCCCGAGCCCGACACCGATCCCGACACGTTAAGCAGGGCGCCGGGCGAAACCATGCGCGGGTTCTCGATGCCGTTGGCCACGGCCATCGCCTTCCAGTCGCCCACCCCCAGCCGCGCCGAGGCGCCCTGGATGGTGTCGCCCGCCCTGGCCATGGCCAGCGGCTGCGTTCCCGCCGCGGGGCCCGCGCCCGGCACGCCGCCTCCCCCGGGTCCGCCGCCTCCGCCGGGCGACGTGCTCCCCGGCGTTCCCGCCTTGCCGAACTCGAACGACATGTTCTGCTTGCTGAGCGAGAGCTGCATCCCGGCCCGCAGCGGCTTTCCCGTCTCGGAAAACAGCTCCAGCGTCTCGTCCATCGAGTCGATGGTGCCCTTGAACAGGAAGCTCCCCCAGTGGAACTGCACGGCCGGCGGCAGCAGCCCCGTCTGCCCCTTCTGCGTGACCTTTTGTGGGGTCATGAAGTAGGCGATTTCCCTGGTCAGGTTGCGCACGTCGCCCTGGGGGTCCGCCTGGCCCACGGCCGCGGGAAGGGTGACGTCGAACCACAGCTCCAGCGACAGCTTGGTGGTGCCCTGACCCACGAACTGCACCGCCGATCCGCCCGGCTGGCCGCCCCCCGCGTTCTGGTTGCTGAAGGTGAGCTTCAGCGACTGCGGGTTGAACTGCACCGTGACCTTCTTGGCGGTACCGCCGGTGGCGTTCTGCTCCTTCAGCTGGTCGTCGCTTCCCGGCCACATCTCGGTGAGGGTGGCCTTTTCCAGCTTTCCCGGTTGGGGCATTCGCGTGTCTCCGTTAGACCAGGACCAGCGATTCGTAGGCGACCTGCATCTCTTCGATGGCGATCTGCCCGTCCTTGGCGTTCAGCGCCGAGGTCTTGAGCTTGGTCGGCAGGCATCCGCCCAGGCGAAAGTGAAGCTGCTGCTTTCGATCGGCGCCCAGCATCAGCACGTCTACCGTGCCGCGCGCGCCGGCGTTGTCGGCGGCGCTTACCCGCTCGAACCAGCGCCACAGGTCCATGTTGGCCGTCATCCCGCGCTTCAGGGTGAGCTGGCCGTAGCTGACGGGCCCCGCCATGTGCACCGGGCCGGAGTTGCGGCCGCCCTCGCGGATGGTCTTGGGCTCCATGCTCATCTCCAGCCCGTCGCACTCGCTGAATGCCGCATTGGCCAGCTTTCCCGACATCCCGGGCACCTGGATCTCCACCGCGAAGTTGAAGGCGGTGAACGGGTGCGCGGCGGGATCGGATGGGTCGAAGGCGCCGGGCACGTCAGCCCTCCTGGACGGTGACGCCGGCGCCGGTCTGCACCAGGCGCACGGTCAGGAATGCCAGCGGGCGCGAGGGGGCCACGCGCAGCTCGATCACCAGCCGTCCCTGGTCCACGTTCTCGGGCGGGTTCACGGTGTCGTCCGTCACCACGCGGTAGCCCTCCTGGTGCGTGGTGCCGGCGAAGGCGCCGCGGACGTACAGGTTTCCCAGGATGGCGTCGAACTGCCGCTGCACCATGCGGCGGAAGGAGGGGTCGTTGGGCTCGAACACGTAGGTGTCGCCCTCGCGCAGGGCCAGGCGGCGCAGCAGGATCATCAGCCGCCGCACGCCCACGCCCCGCAGCTCGGCGTCGTCGGAAAGGGTTTCCTCGCTCCAGCTCATGAAGCCGCGTGGAAACGGCGCCACCGCGTTCACCCGCTTGCCCAGGAAGGCGGCGCGCACGTTCTCGGGAAGCCTGGGGTCCAGCAGCGCCACCCCGTCCAGCGGCTTGTTCGCCGGCGCGGCCCAGGCGCCGTCCAGGTTGGCGCGCGAGGCCATCACCCCGCAGGTGGCGCCGTCCGGGGGAATGGCGCGCATGGGCGCGGCGGCCACGGGCGTCCTCACCACGGTCCACGGGTGGTACAGCGCCCCGAAGCTCAGGCTTCGCCTCGCCGTGTCGGCCGCTCCGCTGCTCAGCGCCGTGGTCAGGGCACCGACGTGGGCCAGCGCCTGCGCCTCGCGGAAGTGGCGGGGAAGGGCCAGCACCGAAAAGCAGTCCGACCGGGCGGCGCAGAAGCGCAGCATGGCCTGGTGGATGGTCAGCGCGGCTCCCTGGTGCGGCGGGCCGGCCGCTTCCGTGGCGGGGATGGTTTCCCAGCGCTTGCCCACCGGCGCCTCGTACTTCCGCACGGGCGACCAGGGGCTTTCCTCCACGATGCAGGGGGGCGGATCGTGCGGGCCCGTTTTCTCCTGCAGCCACGAGGCGGCCCGGAAGTACAAGGTGCCGGAAAGCGGCTTCCACATCTCCGCCTTCGTGCCGCTGCCCTCGTAGACCTTCTGGGGCAGGGCGAACGCGGGATCGGGGGACGATTCCACCCGGAACACGCGGTCGAAGCGCTGGCGGGCCAGGGCGACCTCGGGCGATTCGGGCGCGGCCCGCCAGGTGATGGAAAGGCGGCCATCCGCGGCGGGGCCGGAGGTCGTGGGCTCGTCCAGCAGCGGCGCGTCCAGCGGCGCGGCCCCGCAGGCGTCGAACGCGTCCTCGGGCAGGTCCAGCAGCGCCGTGGCGGACCAGCCGCTTCGGCCGGTCCTGGTACGGGCGCGCACGCGGAAGTACAGGCGGTCGGGGCAGGGGCGGGGGCGGAGGATGGTGGCCCTGGTCCCCACTCTGCCCGGCTGCGGCGTTTCCGTCGCGTGCACGCCGGAGCGAAAGCGCGGGTCGGGCGCGTCTTCCAGCGTGTATCCCAGCGCCCCGGCCACCGCGGTCCACTCGGCGTGGATGTGGCCTTCGGCGTCGGGCTGGGTGACGGCGACGATCGTGGGCGCGTCGGGGGCCCCGGGGGGCGCCTCTTCGTCGTTCAGCCGCCAGCCGGTGTGCACCGCGTCGGGAACGGCGAGCAGCGAAACCTCTTCCACCGGCAGCAGCGCGTGCATCCGCACGGGCGGCCGCGGCGGCTGGGCGACGTAGGCGTTGTGGAACGCCTCGTCCAGCAGGCGCTCGGCGGGCAGCGCCGACAGCAGGGGATCCATGAACAGGTCCGGGGAGAACGTTCCCACCCCGTCGCGCTCCAGCGGCGCCCTGCCCGAGGTGTAGGCGGCCTGGTAGAAGTCTTCGCGGGGGATGGAGGGCACGCCCAGCGGCAGGTACGCCTGGAACCCGCCATCGTCGTCGTCCTCGCCGCCGCCGTTCCCGGGGCCGTCGTCGCCGTGATCGCCCTTGCCGCCCTTCTTGCCCTTTTTCAGCGAGTTGGCGGCGTCGCGGGCCAGCAGCTGCACGGCTCCGTGCTCCGATGCGGCGAAGGTGCCGGAATCGGGCGCCGCCAGCTGCATGCGGCGCACGGACAGGTCCGAGCCCGCCGGGTCGGTGGTGGACTCGGTCAGCTGCTGCGTGGGGGCGAACAGCACCTGGTCGGGCGGAAAGGAGCCCAGGAAGCGCGGATGGCCGGGCACCAGCCCCACGTCGGGAAGGCGCACCACGGTGCCGTCCGCGCGGCGCGACCACAACTCGATCGTGAGGAGCGCAGCGTCGTCGAAGCCCTCGCCGCCGGTTTCCTTCCACGCCTTGGTGTGGTGCAGCGTGCGCCACGCCTGGCGGACGACGACGATGGTCTCGTCCGCCTCGCGGATCACGTCGTCGACCAGGAGGAAGGCGGTCGTCTCCTTGGGACCGCCGTCGTTCCCGCCGCCGTTGTTGCCGTCGTTCCCGCCGCCGTTGTTTCCGTCGTTCCCACCACCGTTGTTGCCGCCCCCCTGATTGCCGCCTGGCTTCTTGAGAGCGGGATACGCGAAGCCGTTCTCGTCGAAGTCCTGGGTGTCGAGCCGCGCGCGGATCCAGCACCCGGGCTGAATGCCGCGAGCGGCCAGGGGATGCAGGCGGATCTGCAGGGAGGGCCCGGCGTCCTTGCCGACCACCTTCCACTGGAGCGCGTCCAGCGGCACCTGGCGCGAGCCGGCGAGAAAGACGGCGTCGCCCGCGGAACCCAGCTCGTCCCAGGGAACCGGGCGGAACCAGTACGCGTGGGAGAAGGGGCGTGCCTTGGCGGCCGCGCGCTCCGCCGTGGGAATGTCGCGCGCGTTGGCGCCGGGATGGGGAAGAAAGAAGGCCACGGTGCCGTCCTTCCACGTAAGCCGAAGGAGCGACGGGCTTTCCGGCGACAGGACGATCCCGTTCTTGTCGGCGGTGACGTCGGACGCGGGCACGTGGGTGGCCACCAGCGCGGCGTTCAGCGAGATGCCATCGGCCCAGCTGCCCGGGGACGAGGCGAGCAGGTACGCCGCGTCCACGTGGCGCCCGCGGCCGTGGAGCAGGCCGGGGATGCGGAAGACGGAAGCCTCCAGCGTGGACTCGTCGGCCACGCGGACGATCCAGCAGCGGCGGCCCCCGTTGCGAAAGAACTCGCGCACGGCGGGCGCCAGGTGGGCGTAGGTCATCTCCCCGCGCGCCACGTCCCAGGCCAGCGGCAGGTCCGGGCCGAACAGCTCGCGAAAGCGCACCTCGTCGTCCACGGCCACCGGCACCCCCACCGGCCCCGCGCTGGCGAAGCCGACGAAAGCGGCAACGTCCATGCGGGGCAGGTCGGGGGGCGACGGCGGCCGCGCGGGTTCGAACCGCAGGCCGGGAAGGCGCGGGGCGGAGGTGGCCATGGGAGGTGGACGGCTACTCGAGGTCGATGCGCTCGCTGGCCAGCACCAGCTCCTCGATGGCCACGTCGGTGCCCTTGCCCGAAAGCGAGGGACCCGTGTACTTGGTGGGCCGCGCGTTGGTGAGCTTCCACGACTGCACGGTGGACGTGTGGTCCTCGCTCTGCAGCTCGATGGTCACCGTCCGCAGCGCCGTCTGGCTGCCGCCGCGCACCTGGTTGATCCACTCGTACAGCGTCGTCAGGTCGCCGATCACGCCGCGCTTCAGGGTGATGTCGGGAACCTTGTAGGTGCCGGTCACCTTCATCGGCGCGTTGTCCTTGAAGTTGCCGGCCCGGTACTCGGAAACGGTGATCTCCATGCCCAGCCCCGACACTTCCTGGAACGCGGCCTTGGTGCTGGCCGCGTCCGGGCCGTTCTCGATCACCACCCGAAAGTTGAACTGGCCGTACGGCCGCTCGCGCTCGACAGCCATGTGATGTCTCCTGAGGAAAGATTCGGTGTAGTGGGTAGTGTCAGGGGCAGTACCAAGTACCTAGTACCTGGTACCTGGAGCACCTGGTACTTGGCACCTGGTACTTGGTACTTGTCCCTCAGCTCTTCGCGTCGCCCGTCCACTGGCCGATGCGGAAGATCACGAACTCCGCGGGGCGCAGCGGGGCCACGCCCACCAGGCAGATCAGCCGGCCGTTGTCCAGGTCGTTCTGCGTCATGGTGGTGCGGTCGCACTTGACGAAGTACGCCGACTCCGGCTTTTCGCCCAGCAGGTGGCCCTGCTTCCACTCGTTGAAGAGAAAGTCCTCGACGGTGCGGCGAACGTTCGCCCACAGCGAGTCGCCGTTGTTCTCGAACACCACCCACTGGGTGCCGCGTTCGATGGAGCGCTCCAGGTAGGCGAAGTAGCGGCGCAGGTTCACGTACTTCCACTCGGGGTCGCTGCTGGCCGTGCGCGCGCCCCACAGGCGGTTGCCGCGCCCCTCGAAGAAGCGGAAGCAGTTGACGCCCTCGGGGTTCAGCACGTCCTGCTGGGCCTTGTTCAGGGTGACCTCGAAGCCCAGCGCCCCGCGCACCACCTCGTTGGCCGGCGCCTTGTGAACGCCGCGCTCCACGTCGTTGCGGGCGTAGATGCCCGAGACGAAGCCGCTGGGCGGAAGCACGATCTCCTGGTTGGTCACCGGGTCCATCACCCGCACCCACGGGTAGTACAGCGCCGCCCAGGCCGAATCCAGCTGCGCCCGCTGCGCGCGCACGTCGCCGATGCTGAAGTCCTGGCCGGCGTCGAGCACGGCGATGCGGTAGCGCATGCGCTCGGCGTGCGAGACCAGCGCGTTGGAAACGGCCTGCGCGATGTCCTCGTTGTCCGCCGCCGAGTAGCCGGGCGCGGCCACGATGGAGATGTCGGGGATGTCTTCGAGCGCCACCAGGCCGGTCTTCAGCAGGCCGTCGTTCAGCACGCGGCCCTCGTAGTCGTCGGCGCTGGGGCGATTGCCGTCGCTGCCGCCCTCCAGCGACACCTCGAAGCCGCGCCCGCGCAGGGCGAAGACGTTGCCCGCCTCGGGCGCGGCGCCCTGCTCGGCCAGCCGCGTCTCCAGCTCGGTGATCAGCGCGCCGGCGATGTCGGTGCCGTCCGTCAGCCCGTCGAACTCCATCAGGATGGGGGTGCGCAGCTCGGTGGTGCGGCTGGCGATGGCGGGGGCGAACACGGTGCCCAGCGACTGCCGCGCATCCGGCGTAAAGCCCAGGTTCTCGAAGGTGTCGCGGCGCAGCACGTTGCCCAGCCGGTCCACGAACGTCACCTCCACCGCCACCGACAGCGGGTACACGCGGTCCACGCCCACCGTGGTGTTCTCCATGTCCACCTGGCCGCCGCCCTGCAGGTTCAGCCGCCAGCTGTTGCGGCCCAGGGTGGGGTTGAACAGGCGCTCGGCCCGGGCCAGCGTCCCCGCCCGCGGGTCGGCGTCGATGGGGCTGGTGGCGTCGGCCACCCACACGATGTCGTCGGGGTTCACGCCGCGGAGCACGTTGTACACGACCACCTGGTCGTCGCCCACGCGCTCGCGCTGCTCGGCCAGCACGTTGCCGCCCACGCGCAGGGTGAACGACACCCGCGCCTGGCCGGCCCGCCCGGGAAAGCGGGCGCGGACGGTGACCCCGCCGAAGGGAGGGGCGCTGGCGCGTCCCCCCGACGCCAGCAGCGCCAGCTCGTCGGCGTCCACCGTGTCGTCGGCGGGAAGGCCGTACACTCGCGACACGTACAGGCGCTTGCCGCCGTTGTCGAAGAAGTTGCGGACGCCGTGGGCCAGGTAGTTGTGCTCGTGCTCGCCCTCGGGGCCGTCGGCGAAGGCCAGGCGGTCCAGTCCGCCGAAGACGCGCTCGAACTCGGCGAAGCTGGTCACCAGCTCCGGCAGGCCGCCCACCGGTCCGTACCGCGCGGCACCCACGAATCCCGCCGTGCTGGTGCTTACGCCCTCGATGCTCTTTGCGCGAAAGCTCGTTTCCTCGACATATACGCCGGGGGCCAGGTATTCGGGCATCTTCCAGTCTCCTTGGGGTTTACGGGGGTGACGCGCCGGCCGAGATCCAGACGGTGGAGGCGCGCTCCCCGCCGGCCAGGGTGGTGCGGAGCACGAGCTCTCGCCCGTGCACCAGGGTATCCGTCCACTCCGCCACCGGCTCCTGGTCCTCGTTCGTCCAGGTGTCCGCGGCGCCCTGCTCGTCAAGGATGCTCTTCAGGCTGGGGCGGGCCGCCCACGCCGGGTTCAGCCCGTCGCGCTCGTCGAACAGGTAGCGCAGGGCGCCCGGCTCCCATCGCACGGAAAACTCCACCGGCCACGTGGCCTCGCGCGTGTCTACCGGGGGCGAGCCCTGCCGCAGCCGCTCGGGGGTGGGAAAGGGCACCAGCAGCAGCGCCCGCCCGTCCTGGTCGGCGATGGCCGTCCTCGTCTCGCCGGCCACGGTGGCCGTCAGCACCGCCCAGGCGGCGGGGTGGCCGGTGACCGCGTCGGCGAAGTCGGCGCGGATGGCCGCCAGCCCGGGGGGCACGGCGCGCCCGGCGGCGGGAAAGAGGTACGCCCTGCCGGCGGCCTGCGGGGGGCTCGCCTGCGGCGGGCTGGCGACGCCTCCGGACAGGAACTCGCCGCGGTAGCCCAGCGGCAGCGTCACCCCGAAGGCCACGGGGAGGTAGCGTCCAGACGGATCGTCCACCGCCACCGCGTATTCCCTCGGCACGCCGGCGGACTCGGGGTGCTCCTCGTCCGCCGCAGGACGCTCCGCCGCGGCCTGCCCGGGAAGGCCGTGAAAGGCGTACACGCCGCCTGTCGAGCGCACGGCCCTCACCGGCCGGTGGGCGGTGCCGCGCAGCCAGGCGTTCACCGAAAGCGGCTCGGCGACGGGCTGGTCCAGCGCGGCGTCCCAGAAGCGGATGCCCAGCGGGGTAAAGGTGCGGTCGCGCTCCAGCACGCGGATGGTGGCGCTCATGCCACGACCAGCTGTCCGGGCCCGAACACGCGCTCCTGCACGGGGACGAACGGCCCCTCCGTGCGCGACGACTCGATCTCCAGCGTGCGGGCGACGTACGGCACCGAAAGCTGGTACGCGTGGCCGACGACGGTTTCCCAGATCCGGAAGGTGTCCTCGACGCTCAGGTCGGTGTGCGAAAGGGTCACCGTCTCGCCGGGCTGAAAGACGCCGGGCCGCGGCGCGTTCAGCAGGTCGCCGGAAAGCACCGCGGCGTCTTCCAGCACCCTCATCATCCAGCCGGCGATTTCGTGCTGAAGCGATGCCTTGCGCGCCCAGGCGGTGGCCATGAAGTGAAGGTCCAGCGGCAGCTTGGTGCGCTGCCTGCGCCCGTCGGGAAGCAGCCGTCCCTGCGGCGCCCGCGACGAGGCGCTGGGGTAGATGCGGTACAGGAACAGCGAAACGCCCTGCTCCATGGGGTGCGTGAAGTCGTCGGACACGTAGACCTGAAAGTCCAGCACGGCCCCGTTGAAGTCTGCCGGGTCGTACGCGGCGCGGAGCACGCGGACGATGGCCTCGAGCGTGCTGGCGATGGCGGCCTGTCCGCTCACGGCGCCTCTGCGGGTGCGCCGCGCAGCGCCGCCAGCAGCGACGCGCGCGAAAGCTCGCCCAGCGGGGTGCGGTGCGGGCGCAGCTCGTACAGCACGGCCCGGCGCGCGTCGGCGGCCAGGGCAAGGATGCGGGAGCGAGGAGCGCGCTGAAGCATGGACAGGGGCACCGCGTCGTTCTCGGGGTCGGTTTGGGAAAGCACCACCACGTCCGCCGGCTCGGGGCCGTCGACCACGCGCACTTCGGGGTCGCCCGCCAGCAGCGAGTGGATCAGGCCGTGAAGCACGGGAGGCTGCACCAGCAGGGCGACCCTGATCAAGCAGGCTGTCCGCGAAAGGGTGGCTGGGGGCCCGGCGGCGACCGGCTTTCATGATGCGCGCGGCGCCGCGCCGGGCCTATGGGGCTTTGGGTCCTCTCCGCGGTCCCCCCGCGGCCCGGATCGCCACGCCCCTTGACCCTGCGTCGTGCCCGGCCACGACGCGCCGGGAATCCAGCGGTTCCGCGCCTGTTCAACCTTCGCGGAGTGGATCGAAGGATTCAGGTCGCGATGAACCTCCCGGATTGCGGCTCCCTGGTCCCTCTCCTTCTCCCCACTCCGATGGGGGATCACGCAGAGGCGCAGAGACGCAGAAGAGCCAGGGGAACGGGCTCTCTCTGCGACCGTGCGCCTCTCCGTGAGGCCTTCCGTTGCTGTTGGATCGAACGAAAAGCCCGCACCGGAGCATCGGTGCGGGCTTGTCGTCTCGAGCAGAAAGAGCGGAGTGCTACACCCCGGCGTGCGTGCCGCGAAGGAGCGCGCCGGCTTCGCCCCGGCTGCGCACCTCCAGCTTTTCCAGGATGCTGTGCACGTGGTTCTTCACGGTGGCCAGCTGCAGCCCCAGCACCCGGGCGATGTGCTTGTTGGAGCAGCCGCGCGCCAGCAGCTCGCCCACCTCGGCCTCGCGCGGCGTGAGCTGGCCGGCGTGGCCCGGGGGAGCCGCCACCCGCCCCTGCCGCGCCAGCAGGGCCAGCCGCGCGGAAAGCAGTGCCGCCGTGCGCGCGGAGCACAGCAGTTCGCCCCGGGCCGCGCGCAGCACCGCCTGCACCACGTCGTCGGCCGATGCGTCGCGCCCCACCCATCCCACCACCCCCGCCTCGGCCCAGGCCAGCAGCTGGTCGTCGTGCGCGTCGTCCACCGCGAACGCCACCACGCGGGTGCCGGGCGCTGCGCGCGCCATCTGCTGCACCAGCCCCAGCGCACCTTCCATGGAAACGTCCAGCAGCAGCAGGCCGGGCTCCAGCCGCGCGATCTCGCGCAGGGTCGCGCACCCGTCCGCGGTCACCGCCACCACCTCCGTGGCCGTCCCCAGCGTGTGGGCAAGGCCGTCGCGGACCAGCCGCACGGACGCGGCCACCATGACCCGCACGGGCGAAGGCGCCTCGGGAGCGGTCTCGGGAGCCGCCCCGTAACCGGAGGGCAGGCCTGCGACGGGGTGGATCATGGAGCGGTTCTGGAATGTGACGGGTGTGGAAGCGCGATCGTGGCGGGCGCCCGAGCCTCAGGAAGGGCGCCCGGCGAGTGATACGCAGGTTGCTGGCTGCCGGCCATGGTGCCTGCCGGCCATGGTTCATGGGTGCACGAAAGGCGCCAAATGGGAGGATTCAGCCACGATCGACGGCAAGTTGAGCAGACGCAATCACTTCTGCCAAACTGCCACACAATGGATGCCGCCCGGCCGTGGGTACAACCGTGCCCCGTGTGGGGCGCGCGCTCCCCAGCGGTGGGTGCGGACGGCGTTCCGGTGTGACGGAACTGGCCGCTCGGTCGTCCATGGCATGATCCTGGCGCGGAGTGCGTACCTGAATGGGTGCTCCTAATCCCTTGCCAGCGAACGGAATCGGGCTGATGAAGAGAAACAGGTGGTTGGTCGTGCTGGCGCTGTTCGCGCCGGCGCTGGCCCCGGAGAGCGGGAGGGCGCAGATGGCCCTTTCGCGCGACAGCGGGCTGATCGTGTCGTCCGTCGAGGCGGCCATCGCGCGGCCGGCGCGCCGCATGGAGAACTTCTCGGTGGTGGTGGACGTGTCCGACCGCGTGCTGTACGTGATGAGCGGCCAGCGCGTCGTCCGCAGCTACCCGGTGTCGGTGGGCGAGGCGGGGTACGACACGCCCACCGGGCAGTTCACCATCCGCCGGATGATCTGGAACCCCGACTGGCGGCCGCCCGCCTCGGCGTGGGCGCGCGACAAGAAGTACGAGGCGCCGGGCTCGCCGGGCAACCCCATGGGGCGCGTGAAGATGTTCTTCCGCGAGCCCGACTTCTACATCCACGGGACGGGGCTGACGAGCTCGCTGGGCAACGCGCGGTCGCACGGCTGCATCCGCATGCGCAACATCGACGCGGTGGAGCTCGCGCGGCTGGTGATGGTCAACGGCGGCGATACCAAGAACGACGCGTGGTACCAGGAAACCGTCGCGAAGGCGGACAACATGCGCCCGGTGACGCTTCCGACGCCGGTGACCTTCCGCGTCCGCGAGTAGTCGCACGGTTCTGGATTCTGAACGAGAGCCGGGGAGTGGCATGGGTGCCGCTCCCCGGATTCTTTTGTGTATCCCACGGTCCATGGCCTCACACGGAGGGCACGGAGGAACCGCGTAGGGCACCCCGTGCGGACCCGCCGTGCCTTGGAACGCGAACGGCATTATGTTGTGCGCCGTCACTCACGCACTCACGAACTGACGCACTCACGCACTGCCGTTATGAGCGATATCCTGGCCTCCTCCAACCTGGGCGAAGACTCCGGCGCCGTCGGCGGCAAGGCGGCGTGGACGGAGCGCGCCGTTACCCCGGCGCTGGGCCGGCACCCGGAGCGGCGCGAGCAGTTCCAGACCACCAGCGGCGTGGAGGTGGACCGCCTCTACACGCGCGACGACGTGGCGGGGCTGGACCACGGCCGCGACCTGGGATACCCGGGCGAATTTCCGTTCACCCGCGGCATTCAGCCGACGATGTACCGGGGCCGCTTCTGGACCATGCGCCAGTACGCGGGCTTCGGCACGGCGGAAGAGACGAACACGCGCTTCAAGCTGCTCCTGGAGGCGGGGCAGACGGGGCTTTCCACCGCGTTCGACCTGCCCACGCAGATGGGGTACGACAGCGACCACGCCATGTCAGCGGGCGAGGTGGGGCGCGTGGGCGTGGCCATCGACACGGTCGACGACATGCGCACCCTGCTGGACGGCATTCCGCTGGACCGCGTGTCGACCTCCATGACCATCAACGCCACCGCGTCCATCCTGCTGGCGTTCTACGTGGCCGTGGCCGACGAGCGCGGCATCGACCGGTCCAAGCTGTCGGGCACCATCCAGAACGACATCCTCAAGGAGTACATCGCCCGGGGAACGTACATCTTTCCCGTGGAGCCCTCGCTGCGGCTGATCACCGACATCTTCGGGTTCTGCAACGCGCAGGTGCCGCGCTGGAACACCATCTCCATCAGCGGCTACCACATCCGCGAGGCGGGCGCCACGGCGGCGCAGGAGGTGGCGTTCACCTTCGCCAACGCCATGGAGTACGTGAAGCGCGCGCTGGCCGCCGGGCTGCCCATCGAACGCTTCGCGCCGCGGCTGTCGTTCTTCTTCGCCTCGCACAACGACCTGTTCGAGGAAGTGGCCAAGTTCCGCGCCGCACGCCGGCTGTACGCCCGGCTGATGCGGGAGCGCTGGGGTGCCAACGACGAGGGCGCCAAGCTGCGATTCCACACGCAGACCGGCGGCGTGACGCTGCAGGCGCAGCAGCCGCTGAACAACGTGGTGCGCGTGACGGTGCAGGCCCTGGCCGCGGCACTGGGCGGCACGCAGTCGCTGCACACCAACGGCTACGACGAGGCGCTGTCGCTTCCCACGGCGCAGGCGGCCACGCTGGCGCTGCGCACGCAGCAGGTGCTGGCGTACGAATCCGGCATCGCCGACACGGTGGATCCGCTGGCCGGCTCGTACTACGTGGAGTCGCTGACGGACGCGCTGGAGGCCAAGGCGCGCGAGTACCTGGACCGCATCGAGGAGATCGGCGGCGCGTCCGAAGCCATCGCGTACATGCAGGAGGAGATTCACCGCGCGGCGTACGAGTTCCAGATCGCGGTGGAGCGCGGCGACAAGACCATCGTGGGGGTCAACAAGTTCAAGGGCCAGGACGAGCCGTTCGACCTGGGCCAGCCCGACTTCTCGGCGCTGGAAAAGGGGCAGCGCGCGCGCCTCGCCGACATCCGCGCCCGCCGCGACGACGCCGAGGTGCGCGCCCGGCTGGAAGCCATCCGCGCGGCGGCGCGCGGCACCGACAACCTGATGCCGCTCATCATCGACGCCGTGAAGACGATGGTGACGCTCGGCGAGATCAGCGACGCCCTGCGCGCCGAGTGGGGCGTCTACCGCCCGGCGTGAGGGCGACTGCCAGGACTCCGTATGAGCGACGAGCTTCCGCTGCAAAGCTTCGAGGTCCACGGCTACCGAGGGATCGGCCATCTGACGCTCCCCAGGCTGGGGAACGTCAACCTTTTCGTGGGCCTGAACAACGCGGGGAAGACGTCGCTTCTGGAGGCGGTCCACCTGTATACCAGCAAGACGCCACGGGTCGTGCTCGCGGGCATCCTGCGGGAGCGGTCGGGATTCCGGCCGCGTTTCTCCAGCGATCTTGAGGTCACGGCCGAACAGGTAACCGCGGCACTGGATTCGGCGCGATCACTGTTCTACGGCAGCTTCGCGGGAAGTGCCGCCGATCCCATCAAGATCGGGCCGGCTGGTGCCGATGGAAACGCGCTGACGATCTGGCTGCCATGGGCGAGGACGAACAGCGCGGGCGAAACGGAGGATGCGCTGGATCTGGAGCTTTTCATCGAGCCCGACTCGCCCTTGATCCAGATGAGCCGCGGTGAGAACACGGCATCGTTTTCGGTGGATTGGTTTCTACGCCGTTTCGGCGTGATGATCACGGGAGTCAAGCAGCGCACCTCGCACATTCCGGCGCATGGGCTCGATGCAGCGCGCCTGAGCGAGATGTGGGACCAGGCTGTAGAGGCCGGCTACGCGCCGGAGGTAGAACAGGCCATCCGATCCGTCGTTCCCGAGCTGGAGCGGATCTATCTGGTCGGTGACGCCGCGGCAGGTGGGCGATCCCTGTACCTGCAACTCCAGGGCACGCCACGCCCGATGCCGCTGACGAGCATGGGCGATGGGACGACGCGCGTCTTTGGCATCGCGCTCTCCTGCGTTCGCGCACGGGGTGGCGCGCTGCTCGTGGACGAGGTGGAGAACGGCCTCCATCACAGCATCCAGCCGGATGTCTGGGAATCCCTAATCGGCATGGCAGAGCGGCTTTCGGTACAGGTGTTCGCGACGACGCACAGCTGGGACGCCGTCGTGGGGTTTCAGCATGCCGCGACGAACAGTCCCTCGAACGGCATGCTGTACCGTTTGGAACGCGAGCAGGACGGCCGGATCTACGCCGAGCAGTATACGGAAAAGGACGTTGCCGTAGCGGCCAGGGCGCAGGTCGAGGTGCGCTGATGGGCGCGCGATCTCGGCTCCCGCGCCGCTCACGCCTGATCTGGGTGGAAGGAAAGGACGACAGCGCCGTAGTCCAGAGTCTTTGCGAGAAGCACCATGTGCCTGAAGTGTTCAAGGTGCAGAGCAAGGACGGTGTCGATGAGCTGCTCGGAATGTTCTACACGGAATTGAGGGCGCCCGGCGCGGACCGGTTTGGAGTCGTCGTCGATGCAAATGGAAACGCGCAGGCACGCTGGGATTCCATCCGGCACACGCTTGAGGCAGAGGGATACGCGGGCGTCCCGCATCGACCAGCGCCGGACGGCATCATCCTGCCCGGGACCGAGCATCGACCTATGTTCGGCGCGTGGATCATGCCCGACAACGGCTCGCCCGGCGCGCTGGAGGATTTCGCGGCTGCGCTCGTTCCCGGAGACGACCCGTTGTGGAGCAGGGCGGGGGAGGCGGTCGATGCCATCCCAGCCGAGCACCGTCCTTTTCGGACGTTCGCCGGTCCAAGGCTCACATCCACACGTGGCTCGCATGGCAGGAATATCCGGGCTCGCCGATGGGCCAGGCGATCGGCAAGGGCGACCTGGATGCGCACGCCGCCCTGGCAGGCCGGTTCATCGCCTGGCTTTGGCGGCTGATGCTGGATAATCCCGCTGCTGAACAGGAGTAGTCTCCGCCTCCAAGACCAGCTCAGCACCCGGTGCGCCCCCGTACGCACACAGCCCCGGCGCGAGACATCGCGCCGGGGCTGTGTCGCAGGTGCGGGCTACTCTTACTGTGTGCTCGCTCCGCGCTTGGTAGTCACGCGGATTACGCCGTGCGCGGCGCGCGGATCGTCGTACTCCCGCGTCGCCGCGTCGGCCTTGAGGACCTCGACGCTGGCGATGTTCTGGTGATCCAGGCTGCGCAGCGCGGACGAAGGCGTCACCACGCCGTCGACGATCAGCAGACCGTTGAAGGTGTCCGCGCGAACGGTTCCCCCGCTGCGGCTTCCGCCGTCGGCCGTCCTGACGGACGTCGCGCCGGTTGAGGGCGAGCCACCCCCGGCGCCCGGCGTCGGGGTGGGGCGCATCTCGTTGACGTGGATGCGATTGGGGCCTCCGGCGGGTTCGGTTCCCGGCTCGCGTACACTCGGTGCCAGGCCGCTTGCCACACCCTCGCGGGTGTAGATGTGAATGGTCTGCGTGCCGTCACTCGGCGCTCTCATGCGATTGACTTCCATGCGCATGATCCGGTCGGCCGACAGCGCGTGGGCTTCCGCGGCCGTAACCTGCTTGCCGTCCACCATGTAGATCGTGTCGTCCGACCCCGGCGCGACGAGCTGGGTGGTGCGCGCCTCGACGCCGGCCACGTCCATCGTTTCCAACTCGGCGCTGCTGGGCAGCGGCGCTTCGCATGCGGTGGCCAGGGCGGCGGTGGCGACCACGCCAAGGGCGCTGGCGCGCAGGCGGGCGTAGCGGGGAAGTCTCATGGTCATGGCGCGTAGTCTCCGTTCCAGGATGGAGGGCGACCCGGCGAGCGCCGGTGCACCCAGGGACAGTCCGGGCCCTCGCCCGGCGATGTCGATCAGCACCGCTCCGTATTCCTGCGGACGAACGCCGTGCCGCAGCACGCGCGCATCGCAGTCCAGCTCCACGGCGGCGCGAAGCCTCCGCAGCATCCACCACGCGGCGGGGTTCCAGGCCATCACCGCGGCCGCCACGCACCCCACCAGCAGCACCAGCGGATCGCGGGCGCGCACGTGCTCGCGCTCGTGGATCACAACCAGCCGCTGCTCCTGGGGCGAGGCCCCCAGCAGCCATGCGGGCACCACCACCTCGGGCCTGCGGATGCCGAGCACCGCCGGTCCCACGCCGGGCGCCACCCTCACCCGCTCGCCCGAAAGCTCCGCGACGGGCCACCGGCGCCGCGCACGCCGCGAGCGGAGCAGCGTGGCCCCGGTGATCGCCAGCACCAGCGACGACAGGGTGATCCACCCGAGTGCCAGGCCGGTGCCCGCCCGCCCCCCGAGCGCCGCCGCCGCATCCAGCCCGCGGTTCAACTCCATTCGCACCGCTCGCAGCGATGCGGCCGCCCGCTCCGTCAGCCCCTCGGCGGCGGGACGTTCCCGTGGGATCGCCTCGTCGGACGACTGCGTGGCCTGCAGCACCACGGGAGGGCGGCTGCGCAGCGGAGCGGCGGCCGTGATCGCCACGGTGCCCAGCAGGGCGCCCAGCCACACGAAACGCACGGCCAGTCCGCGCAGGCGGAACACCTCTTCCAGCGTCCAGGCGGCGGCCGCGAGCAGAAGGCTCACCAGGAGCGCGTACAGCATCCACGAGGCGATCATGATTCGTCCTCCAGCCGCTCGGCGAGCAGGCGGCGCATGCGTTCCAGCTCATCGCGATTGAGCTTCCGGTCGGACACGAACTGGGCGAACATCAGCTCCGCCGATCCCTGGAACACGGCTTCGCGGATGCGCGCCATCGCGCTGCGGCCGGCCGTCTCGGGCTCGACGGTGGGGAAGTAGCGGTAGGCGCGTCCCTCGGCCTCGTGGCGCACGAACTTCTTCTCCTCCAGCGTTTGCAGCGCCGAAAGCACCGACGTGTAGGCCAGGTCTTCGCCCAGCCCTTCGCGCACCTCGCTCACCGTTCCCGAGCCGCTGCGCCAGAGGATGCTCATCACGTCCAGCTCGCGCGGGGTAAAGCTGATTTCGTCCATGGTCGTCCGTTGTTACGGGTTCTTCCGTAGGTTAATCGTGGCGCTCGCGTTTGTCAACTGCTTTTCCCGTAGATGGCAACGGTGCTCTGCGGAGGGCGGGCGGGGGAGCGGGTAAACCTGCCGCTGGGACAGCGGAAAGCCCGACTCGGGCCGCTGTCGCGTCCCGCTCGGGGCTTCACCTGCACCGTCGCCGCACCTGCCGAAGCGCATCTGTCATCCCGAAGGAGCGGCCCCGGCCGAACTTGCCCGAACACCACAGATCGCAGCGACTGAGGGATCCGCCACACAGCGTGCCGCCCTCTCTTCAGCGTCGGAGGCGCCGAGACGGTTCCTCCGTTCGGCTCTGCGCATAGCAACGCACGACGGAGCGTCGACCCAGGCCAGCAGTGCGCAGACTACATGGATTTGGCGTGAAGCGAGGAGTGGTGCGTCGCGCGGAGTGTGTGGCGGATCCCTCAGTCGCTGCGGACTACCGTTCAGGGGCAGGCGCGTTGTGGGCGCTCCATCGGGATGACATTTAGGTGGGCCGCGGCTCTTGTGCGGGCGGATGGGGCGGAGAGGGATTCCGCGCGACTGCTGCCGAAGCCCAATCGAATTCTCCCCCTCCCCTGCGAAGCGGGGGACGGGGGCCGGGAGGAGGGGGCTCCCGCGGCATGCGAGGCAGTCAGTCGAACCCCGATCGACGTTCTCCCCTCTCCCGGCGCAGTTTGCCGGGGGAGGGGCAGGGGAGGGGCCTCCCGCAGCATGCGATGCAGCCAATCGACCCCCGAACCGAAGTTCCCCCCTCTCCGCACGCAGTTTGTGCGGGGAGGGGCCGGGGGAGGGGCACCCCGGGGATCTCAGCCCGGCGCGGCCGTCTCAGCCGACATTGCTGTCGCCGCCGCGGCGGACTCGCGGGCGCGGTCCAGCAGCAGCCGCTGCTCGCGGGCATTCTGCGTGAGCGACGCCGCGCGCTCGAACTCCGCCCGCGCCTCGTCGTGGCGCCCCAGCTTGGCCAGGAGGTCGCCGCGCACGCTGGGCAGCAGGTGGTAGGCCTTGAGCGAAGGCTCGGCGACGAGCTGGTCGGCGATCTGCAGCCCCGCCGTCGGGCCGAACGCCATCCCCACCGCCACGGCGCGGTTCAACTCCACCACGGGCGAGGGCTGCTGCTGGGCGAGCGCGGCATAGAGCGCGGCGATCCGGGGCCAGTTCGTTTCGTCGGCGGTGCGGGCGCGTGCGTGGCAGGCGGCGATGGCGGCCTGCAGCGCGTACGGCCCCAGCGCGCCGCCCAGCTCCTCGGCGCGGCGCAGCGCCTGGAGCCCGCGGCCGATCAGCAGGCGGTCCCACCGCGCGCGGTCCTGGTCCATCAGCAGCACCGGCTCGCCGGTGGGGCCGGTGCGCGCCCGCAGCCGCGAGGCCTGGATCTCCATCAGCGCCACGAGCCCGTGCACCTCCGGCTCGTTCGGGACGAGACCGGCCAGGATGCGCCCCAGGCGCAGGGCGTCTTCGCATAGGGCCGGACGCATCCAATCGTCGCCGGCGGTGGCGGAGTATCCCTCGTTGAAGATCAGGTACACCACCCCCAGCACCGACGAAAGGCGCCCGGCGAGCTCGTCTCCGCGGGGCACCTCGAAGGGCACGCGCGCCTCCGCCAGGGTGCGCTTGGCGCGGACGATCCGCTGCGCCACGGTGGCAACGGGCACCAGGAAGGCGCGCGCGATCTCCTCGGTGCTCAGCCCGCCCAGCATGCGCAGGGTGAGCGCGACGCGCGCCTCCGTGGCGAGGACGGGATGGCAGCAGGTGAAGATCAGGCGAAGCAGGTCGTCGCCGACGGGGTCGTCGAGGGCGGCGTCCAGGCTGGCCACCACGTCGTCCGCCCGCGAATCGTGCTCGTAGCCCAGCTCCTGGTGCTTGCGCTCCAGGAGCTTGTCGCGGCGAAAGTGGTCGATGGCGCGGCGCTTGGCGGCGGCCATCAGCCAGGCGCCGGGCTTGTCGGGCACGCCGGTCTCCGGCCACTTCTCCAGCGCGGCGACGAGCGCGTCCTGCGCCAGGTCTTCGGCCAGGCCCACGTCGCGCACCATCCGCGCGAGGCCCGCGATCAGCTTGGCCGACTCGATTCTCCAGACCGCCTCTACCGCGCGGTGTGCGTTGGATGCCGTCATGGCTCCGATAAGACCGGATCGGCGATGTGCGCGCAAGCCCGGAACGGCGCGGACCTTTCCCTTGGGCCGGGGCCGCTGACACATTATCCATCCGCGGCGCGTAGTCCGCCCAGCGCCCACGTACTCACATCTCTCCCGCACCTCACGGACACGCATGAAGCTCATCCTGCGCTGGCTCGCGTCGGCCGCCGCCGTCGGCCTGGCGGTCTACCTGCTTCCCGGCCTGGACTACGACGGCCGCATCGAAACACTGTTCGTCGTCGCCTTGGTGCTGGGGCTGGTGAACGCCATCGTGCGCCCGATGGTCAAGATGATGGCGTGCGGCATCATCGTGCTCACGCTGGGGCTGGCGCTGCTGGTGATCAACGCGGTAATGCTGTACCTCACCACCTTCATCGCGGGGCACCTGGGATACGGCTTCCACATCGACAGCTTCGTGGACGCCATCATCGGCTCGGTGGTCATCAGCTTGGCGACGTGGCTGCTGTCGATGTTCATCAACGACGACGACAAGCGCCGCCGCTGACGGATCTGGCCCGGCGCGCGATCGACGAGGCCGCGCCGGGCGGAGGACGCGAATCCCCGCTCACTTCCCTTTCGCACTTTCGCACTCTCGCACTACCTTCCCGCCCCTCGACCAGCCAGAGCACGACCCACCCAGACCAGGCACACCGGTGCACACCAGCGACACCGAGGCGTTGAAGCGGGCCGCGGCCGAACGGGCCGCGGAGTGGATCCAGGACGGGATGACCGTGGGGCTGGGCACCGGCTCCACCGTGCGCCACCTGCTGGACGTAATCGCCGAGCGCCGCGCGGCCGGCGAGTGGCGCTCCATCGTCGGCGTGCCCACGTCGGACGATACCGAGCAGCGCGCGCGGCGCCTGGACATTCCCCTCGCCACTCTCGCCGAGCGCCCGCGGATGGACGTGACCATCGACGGCGCTGACGAGGTAGATCCGCAGCTGCGGCTGATCAAGGGGCTGGGCGCGGCGCTGCTGCGGGAGAAAATCGTCGCGGCGGCATCGGCCCAGCTGGTGATCGTGGCCGATGAAACGAAGGTCGTTCAGCGGCTGGGGACCAGGGCGCCGCTGCCGGTGGAGGTCGATCCGTTCTCCGAGCCCATCCAGCTCGGTTTCCTGCGCTCCCTGGGCGCCGAGCCCACGCTGCGCGTCAAGGACGGACGGACGGTGGTAACGGACGGCGGCAACCACATCCTGGACTGCCGCTTTCCCGACGGCATCGCCGACCCGGAAGACATCGAGCGGCGGCTGCTGCTGCGCCCCGGCATCCTGGAATGCGGGCTGTTCCTGGGGATGGCGACGGCCGTGGTGATCGCGGGGAGCGGCGGGATCGAAGTCCGCACGCGGGAGGATGCGCGATGAGCCGCATCAAGATCGCACCCTCCATCCTCTCCGCCGACTTCACGCGGCTGGGCGAGCACATCCGCGAGGCGGAGCAGGGCGGGGCAGACTGGATTCACGTGGACGTGATGGACGGGCACTTCGTCCCCAACATCACCATCGGCCCGCTGATCGCGGCGGCGGCCAAGCGTTCGACGGGGCTGCCGATCGACGTGCACCTGATGATCGAGAAACCCGAGCGCTACCTGGCGGACTTTGCCAAGGCTGGGGCCGACTACCTGACGGTGCACGTGGAAACCAGCCCGCACCTTCACCGCACCATCCAGCAGATCCGCGAGTTGGGCGTAAAGCCGGGCGTGACGCTGAATCCGGCGACACCTGTGGATGCCATCGCCGACATTCTGCCGTACGTGGACCTGGTGCTGGTGATGTCGGTGAACCCGGGCTTCGGCGGGCAGTCGTACATCCCCACCAGCACGGCCAAGATCGCGCGCATCCGGCGGATGCTGGACGAGCGCCGGCTTCACCACGTGGAGCTGCAGGTGGACGGCGGCGTGGCGCCGGACACCATCGCCGACGTCGTGCGCGCCGGCGCGAGCTGCGTGGTCGCGGGTTCCGCCGTCTACAACGCAAAGGCGCCCGTGGCCGAGAACATCCGCCTGCTGCGCGAGGCCGCTGGCCAGACGTAGAATCGCGGGTTCACGAGGATGCGCCGTGCCCGGTCATCGCTCGGCGCCTTCTCGCCGTGGATCTGCTTCGGCGCGCTCCCACCGCTCGTCGGTGAGTCGTTGCGGATCGTCGTCGGAGCCGCCGGGTTCGGACGGGTCCCAGCGCAGCCGGAACGTTCCAGGCTCGAAGCGCGGCCCCTGGATCTGGAACGTGCTCGGCCCCCGCCGCAGCTCGCTATCCAGCACCATGCCAAAGTCCAGGTGCATCGCCTGCCCGCGCCGGTACAGCGTCACCCGGCCCAGCCGCAGTCTGCATCCCGAGATGGACCACTGCAGCAGGTTGGCCGTGTCGCGGCGGGCTCCGGCCACCTGGTAGGGGGCGCGCACACGCTCTGCGTCCGTCAGGTGCCCTGGCGTGCGCTCGGTAACCACGCTGTCCATGAAGGCCGGGTCCACGCGGCGCCCGCCCGCGTCACGCACCTCCAGCAGCACCGCCACAGGCCAGCAGCTCTGCGCGGCCGCGGTACTCGTCGCCATCAGGGTCATCAGCAATCCGGCCATCCACGCAAGGCGCACGATCCCTCCTCCAGGTTCAGGTTCGCAGTCGAATGCTGGCGCGATTATCTTAGCGGCACCTCCTCCGCCGCACGATACACCCCCGAGCAGCCCATGAGACCCATCCGCTCGATCCTCCGCCTCGTTTCCGCGCTGCTGATCGCCGCGCCCCTGTCCGCGCAGCAGCGCCCGGCACTCGCCCCCGCGGCCCGCGCCTTCGTGTCCGTCGATGCGCCCGTGGTGGCGCTCACGCACGTCCGCCTGGTGGACGGCACCGGGGCGCCGGCGCGCCAGGACCAGACGGTGGTCGTGCGCGGCACCCGCATCGAGTCCGTGGGGCCCACCGCCACCACGGCGATCCCGGCGGGCGCGCGGGTGATGGACCTGTCCGGCCACACGGTCATCCCCGGCCTGGTGTCGCTGCACGAGCACACGTACCTCGGCGGGCTGAGCCGCAGCGTGCCGATGAACGCCAGCGCGTACCTGTACCTGGCGTTCGGCGTCACGACCGCGATGACGGCCGGCAGCCAGCTCCCGGACGAGGAAGTGGAGCTGAAGCGCGCCATCGACGCGGGCCGGATGCCCGGCCCGCGCCTGCACATCGCAGGGCCGTACATCACCGCGGGCACGCGGCGGACGGGCGCGTTCCGCGGCGTGGACTCGCCCGAGGAGGCGCGCCGCTTCGTCGACGAGTGGGCGGGGAAGGGCGCCACCTGGTTCAAGGTGATGAGTGGCCCGCGCGAGGTGCTGGCGTGGGTGATCGAGGCCGCGCACGCGCGGCGGCTCCGCGTGACCGGCCACCTGTGCGCGGTGACGTTCGGCGAGGCCGCGGAGCTGGGCATCGACGCGCTTCAGCACGGGTTCATCACCGCCAGCGAGTACGTACCCGGAAAGCGGCCGGACGTGTGCCCGCCGGGCAACCAGCGCGCGCAGGCCGACGTGGACGTGGCCAGCCCGGCGGTGCAGGAAAGCATCCGCCGCATCGCCGCGACGGGCACGCCGGTGGTGAGCACGCTGGGCGTGTACGAGAGCTTCATCCCCGGACGGGCGCGGCTGGACTCCGCCGCGATGGCCATGCTGGCGCCGGCCACGCGCCGCCAGGTGGAGGCGAACCACGCGGGGCTGGGTCAGTCCGGGTTCACCGTCCCGGAGCGGCTGCTGGAGAAGATGATGCGGTGGGAGCGGGATTTCGTGGCGGCGGGCGGGCTGCTGGGGGCGGGCTCGGACCCGTGGGGCACGGGCTTCCTTCCGGGCTTCGGCAACCTGCGCAACTACGAGCTGCTGGTGGAGGCTGGCTTCACCGCCGAACAGGCGATCCAGATCATGACCCTGAACGGCGCGCGCATCCTGGGCGAGGAAGCGCGCATCGGCTCAGTGGAGCCGGGGAAGGCCGCGGACCTGGTCGTCATCCGCGGCGACCCGCTCGGCACCCCGTCAGCGATCTACGAGGTGACGACGGTCTTCCGCGACGGCCGCGGCTACGACTCCACGGGGCTGCGGGAGTTCGCGAAGGGCAAGGTGGGCATCTACTGACGCGTACCGCGGCGCCGTCCTCTGAAGGGGTGAGGTTCAGGCGGGTGGAAGGCTGGCGTTGGCGGTGCCGGCCTCGACCGGCCCCGCCGCGAACGATTGCGTGTGGATGCGCGCGGCGACGGCGCCGAGCAGCTTCTGGAGACCGTCGGCATCCTTGCGGACGGTGTGCCGCACGCCGGCCCGAAATCCCCGCGTGCCTGCCCCGGCACCAGCCAGCGCGCCCAGCGCCGTCAGCGGCACCAGGGCCCAGCCCCCCAAGCCGAGGGCCAGCGCGCCCGTAAGCCAGCCTGCAACCGCGCCCATCCCGCCGGCCCCCGCTCCCGTCATACGGGAGTACAGCTTCAGCGAGGTTCGCGCCGGAACCGCCCTGGCGGTAAGCATCGACGATCGCGCGCCGGCTGGTTCGATGTCCAGCTCGATGCGCTCGAAGTTCAGTCCCGCCATCACCATTCCGTTCACGAACGGCGTCAGCCCGCCACCCTCCGTCACCAGGTGCTGCGACGGGTCTAGCGCGATGCGCAGTCCTCCGTCGGGCGTCCGGACGACGTCGATCAGCTGCAGGCGCCAGGGATTTGCTTCGGCGGTTTCCCTGGCGGCGGTGAACGTATCGGATACGCTGGCCTCCACCACGCGCGTCGCCCCGAGCACCAGATCGGCGTCGGCGGACGGACTTGCGGGATGGGACGGGTGGAGGCCTTCACGGATCGCCTGCTCGACGAACTCCTGAGCGATTCCCGCCTCACGCGCCATCGCAACGACTTCGGCCGCCGTCCACCCGTCGCTCGGGGCCGCCGGCCTGCCCTCCTCCCCGTGCGCCAGGCTGGTCGTTTGCTCGGCGGCGGTCTGCAGCTCCGCCGCGCGGCGGAAGACGTGCTCGATTTCGTGGTGGGGAACCAGCGGCGCCCCGTTCGGCACGGGAGAGGTGCTCATGGCGTTGGCAGTGGGGAGGCATCGAAGGAGCGCCAAGCTAACCCCGCCGCGCCGTTTTCGGCACCCCGCGGGGTGCCGGGACGCGTCGGGACGGTCGCGACGACGGACGGGTTAAGCTACCCATGCCCGCCGTTCCGCGTTGCAACAGATTCTTCTCCGCGGGGTGGACGGAGCTCGTCGCGAGCCTCGTTCATCCCGGCCGCGGCTTCGCGGCAGGGTGTGACTTTCAACTCCCGGAGAACGAACGATGAAGACTCTCCTGGCGGCCACCATTCTCGCCATTTCGCTCGCCGCGCCGGCATCCGCCGCGGCCCAGCTTTCCCGCGGCATGGCCGCCGACCCCGACATGACGGTGGTTCGCACGGCCACCGAAAAGTATCGCGACGTGAACGTGGCGCTCGCGGAAGGCTACGTCCGCGACCCCATGAACCTGTGCGACACGGCGGAGATGATGGGCCGGCCCGCCGAGTACGGCGTAATGGGCATCCACTACTTTCGCCCGGACCTGCTGGGCATCACCGGTCCGCCCAATCCGCGGGTGAGCGGCACCGGAACGCACACGGACTTCTCGCAGCCGTCCATCCTGATCTACGAGCCCCAGGCGGACGGCTCGCTGGATCTGGTTGCGGTCGAGAACCTGGTGTTCATCAAGGCGTGGGAGGCGGCGGGCAACACGGCGCCGCCCACGTTCGCGGGCCGCTCCTTCGATCGTATGCAGGACGACCCGGCGACCGCGCTCGACGAGGCGCACATGTTCGAGCCGCACTACGACCTACACGTATGGCTGTACCGCGAGAACCCCCGGGGCGTGTTCGCGCAGTTCAACCCGAACGCCACCTGCCAGCACCACCAGGGCGGCTCGCACGCGCACTGAGCCCGACCAAACTACAAAGCCGGAGCCGGAGAAATCCGGCGCCGGCAAGCGTCCGTCGATTGGATTATCCTCTTGAGTACCTCGCAGGCAGTCGAACGCGTCGCGGGCCGCGTCTTTGCCCGCCCACAGGATCAGGTGCAGGTAACAACGGGGCCGCCAGTCAGTTGCGACGGATCACTCAATTGTCAGATTTCCTTCCTCATCTATCCGGAGATTATGCGACTGGGTGGTCCCAATGACCCGAAGGTTTACCTGCCGCAGCCGGAATACTTCCTTAAGAACTTCCTCCGGAATAGAAACGCGACTTGGCATTGTGTAGTCGAGACGACTCGGAGGCTGAACTTCCGCATTTAGAAGGAATTCTGATGCTCCAAGGATCTCAATGCTCGGAACTACATAGAACTGAAGAGCACGCGCGATGCTTTCAAGTACGCTCTCGTCCTTGAACATGAAGTGTAGCGTGCGACGTATCTCTCTATCTCCTCCCATCTCATGGTAGATTCGCATGACCGCAAATCCTAACTCTGGACTGGGATCGAAAATCGGTCGTTCAAGCTGCAGCCTCGAAAAAAAGCTACTGAACGACTCCCGGGTGAAAGCCCGGAAGGAATTTTCCTTGAGTATTAATCCAGCAAACCAGCTTCCAGGACTAGATGAGATCGCAACAGCGACTGCAAGCGGACCGGGCCGATCAGCTACATAACTTTCCAGATGCTCTGGGAATGGTCCCCTAACTAGGTGACACGCACACAGATACTCTTGAAAGGATAAGTGAGAAAACTCGAATCCTGAGGCAGCTGCGTTGATCAGTCCACTATGGGAAGCGATTTCCTCTGCTACTGCTGTAGCTTCAGATTCTGGTAGGCCGAATAGGCGATGGATGCGACCATAGACGACAACTAGATCCTGCAAGGTAAAGGATGAGTGGTTCACTCGATAACTCAAGCGATAGGACAGCGCCGCCAAGAAATCGGCTTTTCGGTCAGGGTCAAATCCGGCATACCGAGAGGATCGATCGATACCCCGCTCCTTATCCCAATCCTCAAGCAATAGGCGTAGCAGCCGCCGATACACATGCGACGGTTGCTCGGGTAGCGCGCCTTCTCTCCGATACAAGACGATCAGTTGCGACAGCAAAAGTGGTCGATCGGCCAGATCTTGGTACGGTAGATTGCGGAGTGCGAACAAGAAATCATCTGGGTTAGTAAGCCATCTCTTCGCAATTTCTCTTGCCTGTTCCGGCGCAAGCGGGCAGAGTTCTAGAATATCAAAACCGTCCAAGTGCCTCGAGAAATCACCTGTCCGAGATGTGATCAAAATCTTGCTCTCAGACAGTCGAAACGATAGATCCGATGCCCATTTCTCGTACAGTCTTCTAGTCCCCTCTGGGATTTCATCCAGCCCATCAAGCATCAAAATCGCATTGCTCGCGTTCAGAAAATTTACAATCCTATGTCTAAGTTGCTGTTTACCAGAGACATAGTAAGGTTTTCCCTCTTTAGTTTCACGGACGTGATATGGAATGCCGACGACATCAGCTACTACACAATCGGGATTGAGTGTAGATGCGTGGTCTCTTAACAACACGACGACTGGATGCCGGTATATGTCGGAATCAGCAACCGACTCATTCAGCATAACTGCACGCGCGAGGCGTTTGAGGGTTGTAGTTTTCCCAGACCCCGGATCACCTAAGATGACATAGTGTTTAGAACTGATTAGTATCTCTGTCTCGCCAAGCGTAATGCCGGCGTGCCGTGAGCCTCGAAACCGACGCGGTTGCGCTCCAAGGCGAAGACCGACGGTGGCCGTATCGGTGTCCTCGGCCTCTGGCATGCCGAAGAACTGAATGCGAGAGCTCCATCGAAGGACATCACCGATGTAATCTTCCATCCGTGCGAATATAGGCGCCCATGAGTGGTCAGATTTGTCGAGCCGTTTTGAAAGGCGGTCCTTCACAAAGGCGTACACCTCCTTTACGGCTGGCCCAAGAAATGTGCTCGGTTCCATATGTCACTAATCCTTTTACTAGGTGTGGATTCGGTCCATCCTAACCATTCGCCCTTCCAACGTCGCCACATCGGGCGAGGGCCGCTTTCGGCCCGCACAGCGATTGGGAATCTCGTCGGCGCGTCAAGCTGTTAGTGACGAAGTGCCGTGGTCACTGCGAATCGCCGACGCCGGAATCGGCTGGATTGCCCAATCATCGGACCAGCCGTCATGTCGTCCCGTTTCTTCGACACGGTCCAGACGGCGCGGTCGCTATGCGGGGCGATATCGTTCTCACAGCCACCGGGGTCGTCCCAGTCGAGCGCGGTGTCGTGCCAGACCGACAGCTCCTCCAGGCGCTGGCGCGTCGCGTCGGAGAGGGGAAGCTCGTCCTCGATGTGCCCGACGCCGAACGCGTCGCGCGCCGCATCGTTGCCGCACCCGAGGGAGCCGCCGCGCCACTCGAACATCAGCCGTACGTGGTAGAGCGGCACCGGCTCACGGCCGGCCGGCCAAGCCGGGGCACGGGACATCATTATCGATCAACGCGCTGCCGGGGAGAGGTCGTGTCGCTTCCTCGTCATGCGGGGACGGCGACCGTGCCCGACACGATCCCCATGTTGCCCTCGGCGGGCTGAACCGCGGTGACCACCACCTCGTACTCGCCGGGGCGGGGAAGGGAGAACGGCTGCGTGTTGGCGAACGTGTTCCTCGTCTGGAAATCGAGATGCACGTTTTCCAGCGCGAACGGCCCGGCTTTCTCTCTGACGAACGCGCTCACAACGAATGCCGTGGGAACCCACGGCAGCGTAGGATCGATCGGGCAGCCGCACATCATCGTGACCTGCGCCGTCACCACCACCGACGCCCCGGCGTTCGACACCTTCGTGCCGTGACCTTCACCCGCAGCCCGGGATCATCATGACGACTTCCCGTTCGGCGGAAAGGACCGCGCCGGGAAGGAGCGTCATCGTCTGCGTCGCGGCGTAGCCGTTCGGGACGCCGTCGGCCAGCGCCTCGGCCACGAACTCCACGCGGGTGGGCGCGTCCAGGGGCAGCGTCGCGCTGAAGCCCGCCGTCGCGTGGCCGGGCTACGCCGAAAGCCACAGCTGCGACTTCGTGTTCCACTGCGGAGTGATCAGCGCCTGGCGCGTGGCCGCGGGAAGCAACGAGCCCGTCAGCTGCCCGGACTGCCCCTGGCCGGTGCCCTTGTGCCAGCACTTCGCCGGTATCCGCGTTCCGGATGGTGACCCGCGAGTAGCCCGCGTCGGGCGGAAGGAACTTGCCGCCCTTCGCCTGCACGCGCACCAGCACCGGCGTCATAGCCATGGTCGCGCTCACTGAGTTACTTAGGGTTGCACGAAACGATGGGCCGGCGCGGCCCCGTTACCGGCTGAGCGTGCCCGAGCGCGTTTCGTACCCCGCGACGCGGGTCCAGGCGTGGCCGGTGCCGGACGGGCGGATGGCCCAGAAGTCGAAGTCGGCGTACTGCCGGTCGCCCGCGGCGTTCAGCGTGGCCCAGCCCGTGGTGCCGTGATAGGTGCCCGCCGCCTGCTCGAAGCGCGAAGCTAGCGAGTCGGCGCTCACCGTAGCCGGCGAGGCGAGGTACGCCAGCGCCGCCACCCACACCGCGTCGTACACGGCCAGTGCAAAGGCGTCGGGCGCCATGCCCGCGCGCTGCTGGATGCGCGTGGCGACCGGCTGCCACGTTCCGCTCGCCGCCAGGTCCAGCCCAAAGAGCGCAGACGGAAAGCCGACCGTCTCCGCGAACGCCACCGCCGCCGGGCGGGCGAGCAGGGCGCCGCTCTGCGCGATGCCGTCCGCGCCGTACCAGCGCACCGAGGCGAGCACCGGGTCCCCCACCGCGGCCACGAACACGTCCGCCACCTCGTCGAAGCCCGCCAGGTACACGCCCACTTGGCTCGCTGGCCGCGTGGCGAGCGCCTGCCGCACCTGCGCGCCCAGCGCGGTGATGGTCGCCGCGTAGCTGGTGGCGTTCGCCGCGTACTCCACACCGCTCGATACGGTGCCGCCGCGCGCGGTGAACCCTCTCCGCGTGGCCGTGTGAAGCCCCTGGTTCCCGGCGTCCGCACGCCAGACGGGGATCACAGTCCGAACGCCGTCACCCCACATCAGCGCCGCCGAGGCGATGCCCTCCAGGCTGTCCGCCGCCGTGAAGCGAAAGATGTGGTCGCCCGGCACCGCCAGCGAACCCGCCGTGCTGGACTGGCTGACGACGATCAGCGGGTTCGCATCCACGTACGGCTTGATGGCCGCCAGTTCGGCGCTGGACTGCGGCCCGATCACCAACTGCACGCCCGCGGCCTTCAGCGACTGCACCGCCGAGAGCGCCGTCGCCGGGTCCAGCTTCGTATCGCGGACGTCGGCGCGGAAGGTGATGCCGCGCCCCGCGGCGAAGCGGTTGGCATCTTCCACCGCGAGTTCCATCGCGGCCTTGCTCGTCACGCCGAGCGACGCCCAGTTGCCGGTGAGCGAAAAGATTCCGCCGATCGTCACGTCTCGCGTATCGCTCCCCGTGCTATCCTCGCATGCCCCGGCACCGGCCAGGAAGAACGCCGTGCACGCGATGCGGAGGGCCGTACGTGCGAGAGTGGCGCGGGAGTTGGACTTCGTGGTCAACAGGTGTCCTTTGCGGGAAGGGCAGGGGAGAGGGGGCGCCGCCTCTACGGGCCCCGGTATTCCACCCGGAAGTCCGGGCCGAGCTCAGAACGGATGGTGCCCAGGATTTCGACTGCGGCCTGGTGGAACTTGTCGTACTCCTCGGGCGGCCAGAGCCCCGGGCCGCCGGGGTCGTCCCAATTTAGCGCGGTATCGTGCCAATCCGACAGCTCTTCCAGGCGCTGGCGCGTCGCGTCGGTGAGGGGAAGCTCGTCCTCGATGGGTCCCACGTCGAACTCGTCGCGCGCCGCGTCGTTGCCGCACCAGAGGGTGCCACCGCGCCACTCGAACATCAACCGCACATGGTAGCGAGGCTCCGGTGCGGGCGCTCCGCTAGGATCCGGCGTCGGCATCGTGTTTCTCCACCGCGGGCATCACGGGAGTCGGCGCTGCAGCGGGCCCTTGAGCATGAACCTCCGCACTTTCGCGCGCTTGAGCCCGGCGGTGACCAGATCGCTCACCTGATCCACGGTGTTCATCCCGTCGTCCGCCCGGCATCCCAGCCGTGCGGCCACGTACGCACCCAGCGGTGCATCCGGGAGCTTCTGCCACGACTTGCGGCTGATCCTCGCTACGAACACATCGTCATTGCCGCCCAGCGCGGACCGCAGGGCGCGCGATTCTTCGTGCCGGAACGCGCGGTTGGCCTTCGCCTTACGCCGTGCGATCGCCTTGTGCGCGATGCCCCTGGACTCGGCGAACGTGTTGCGGCCGTCCTTCGCATAGCTCAGCAGCTTCTTCTCCTGCGGCGTCAACTCGCGTTTCATCACTCCACTACGTTCGTGCCGGGCCGCAGGCTGGCGCTGTAAGACGTCGTTGGACCACTCACCATCGAAGGCCACCAAGCGGGCGAACGCCGCCTGACCGGGCCAGAACTTCCAGGCCAAGCATACTATGACCACCCGGCGGTTCGGGACCGCCGGGTGCTGATGTCGCCCCGCAGGTTCTCTACGTTTCAGGCGCTGAACGCGGGAGCTTTGAGCGGACCGCTAATCGTCATCCGGATCATACTCACCTTCTCCATCGCAATACGGGCAGGCTCCAGTACCTTCACAATCGCCGCAGTCGGTGCGGCTGAAGTCAAATGGCTCCGCGTTGGCCATCACCTTTCCCTGACCGCGGCACTCGGCGCACGCTCCACTGCCGCGGCAGCGCTGACAAAATTTCTTTTCGCCCATGATAATCTCTCATTCAGGGTCCTCACGCCTCCTTTGGCCACTCAACGATCGGCGGCGAGGCGTCTTCGGCGCGAATCCGATCGCGGCACGTACACGGAAGGACCGGTCACCGCGGCGCGCCAGCCGCGGTAAGCTCCGGCTCCACAGGCGTTACGGGTGCCGGACCTACGCCATCCATCCCTACCAGGCGACCGATCAGCCGGATCTGCACCTGCGTTCGCTCGGCGTCGGGAAGTGTTTCCGTGTGCCGGAAGGCCGCGAACAGCTTCCAGATCTCCAGCAGGCTTTCGGACGTCTTGTTCAAGCGCGCCGACGTGCTGCGGAACAGGACCATCCCCAGGCCGGAGATCACCTCGACGATCACGCCGGCCACGGTCGTAATCCTGCTGGATGTGCCGGAGCTGCCCAGCATGTGCCCCGCGGCCCCGGCCAGGATGACCCCCGTGCCGAGCACCATCATGACGAGCGCCGCGATGAAGCCGTGCGAAGCCTGCTCCCGCTGGATGTCGAGGTTCTTCGCCAGCTGCTGGATGGTCAGCTCCAGGTCGGACGACGATACGGCTGACTGCACGGTCGTCGACGGCCCGCCGATCCTTCGCAGCTCCACCGCCATGAAACCCAGCCCCGCCAGCGTGAGCGCGCAGCCGAAGGCGAAGACGAGGTATCCACCCAACGTGGGGTTGTCCTGGGTGCCCAGCGCGCTGAAGTATACCAGGAAGAACCCGAGCATCACCAGCGGCAGCCCCAGCGAGCGCCGCACGAGCCTTTCGGGAATCCTGAGGAGTGTCTTGAGATCGCTCATTAGGCCTCGTTCCATTAATGGGAAAGAACACGAAACTGCTGCCTTCCTGATGACCGCGGGTGGCCGTGGACGATCAGGTTCCGACCATAGATGTGCAGCGGCGGGAGATCCCGCAAGGAAAACGGCCGCGCGGCCCCCATACTTTCGGGCCACACGCGGCCGCCGAGCGAGTCTCCTCAGGCGTATTCTGCAGTTCGTATCCGTCCCTCGGCGAGGCGCTTGCGGGCTTGAGGCCGCGACCGGCTTGCGGCGACGGCGCTCGAACCCGGGTTTCCCGCGTCAGACTTCCGTGGGCCACTCGCCGTCGAACGCCACGACGCGGGCGAACGCCGCCTCGCCGCCCTGGAACTTCCAGGGGAAGCAGCCGATGATCAGCCGGCGGTTCTGCAGCGCCGGGTGGCTGATGTCGCCGCCCAGGTTTTCGATGTGCATGCAGTTCTTGTCGAACAGCTTGTTGTGCGTCAGCTGGTAGTCCTCGTCGGGGAACAGGCGCGCCACCGCCTCGGGCCCGCCAAACTTGCGCTCGGCCGCGGCGCGCACGCGGTCGCAGTGGCCGTGCATCCCCTTGCCCAGGAAGCGGCCGATGGGCAGGTCCATCGGGTGGTCGGTGGACACCACGTCCACGCCCCAGATGTGGATCTCCTTTTCCAGCAGCCACGGCACCATGTCCGGATGCGCGCCGGGGTGCATGTGGATGTACTTCTCCTCGTCGGGCTGGTCGCCCCACTGCGCGTGGCGGTGCCAGCCGGTATGGAGCAGCAGGATGTCGCCCTTCTTCACCTCGACGCGCGACTCGATCATCTCGGGCGTGTACACCGCGAGCTCGTCCATCTCGTCGCTCAGGTTCACGATCACGCCCGGCCCGCACAGCCACTCCATGGGGATCTGGTCGATGGTCATGCCCCCGGTGACGAAGTGCCGCGGCGCATCCAGGTGAGTGCCCATGTGGTTGGACGTCTGGATGTACTGCGCGTTTACGCCGTGCTCGGCCTTGCGCTTGATGTACTTCACCTCGAACGGCGGGTAGTACGGCCAGAAGGGCGCCTGCTCGTTCAGCGGCTGCGACAGGTCGTACACTTTCATCGGATCTCCAAAAGCACAGGGTTGAGTTGCACGCGGGCCGCGGGTGCCGGCCGCATGATCGAGTACAGGTTACGAACGAAACGGGCGTGGCGGAAACCCCCGCCCGCCGAACAGGAAAACCCCAAGCCTGGACGCGCCACACGCTCCAACCCACACCAGGACAAGCCAGTCCACGAAGGTGGACTTCGTGTGGTCGTTGCAGCGAATTCATTCGCCCGTGCCCGGGACTGATCCCAGGTTCGGGACTGGTTCCCCGGACCTCTGGCGAGCCCCAGCAGAAGCCGAGGCCTCGGCACCGGTGTCCGCTGCCGCGCCCCGGCATTGAGGCGCCCCGGGCTAGATCCTTCGGCCCGCGACGGATGGAGTGCGGGCCGGTTCGGTGCGCCTGGGCCTCAGGATGATAGGCTGTTGTGCGCCATCGGCTTGTACGCGCACTCAGGCCTGAAGTGTACCCCCTCTCCCACGTGGTTTGTGGGAGCGGGTGGCACGCGTGTCAGCGCGGCCGGGTGAGGGCCCGCTCGAACCCGCGCGGCAGCACCCGCTGCACCAGCACCTTCACCAGCTGCCGACGGTACTCCGGCGAGGCGTGGATGTCGCCCGGCGGATCCACGTCGCGCTCACTGGCGGCCTCAGCCGCGGCGCGGATGGCCGCCTCGTCCGGCGCCTGGCCCACCAGTGCAGCCGCGGCCTCCGCGGCCAGGACCGGCCCCTCGCCCACGCTCAGGAGCGCGATGCGCGCGGAGGAGCACCGGCCGGCCTCGTCCACCTGCACGGTCGCGGCGATCCCCGCCAGCGCGTAGTCGCCGTGGCGGCGCGACACCTCGTCGAACGCCCAGCCGGTGCGTGGACCCGCCGCTGGAAGCTCGATCTCCGTCAGCATCTCGTCCGCCTCCAGCGCGGTGCCGAACAGCCCCGTGAAGAACTCGCCGGCCGTCACTAGCCGCTCTCCGTTCGGTCCGCGCAGTCGAAAACGCGCATCCAGAGCGAGCATCACGGCCGGCATCTCCGCCGCCGGGTCCGCGTGGGCAATGCTGCCGCCCATCGTGCCGCGGTTGCGGATCTGCGCGTGTGCCACGAACGGCAGCGTCTCCGAAATCAGCGCCGCGCGCGCGGCGATCAGCGGATCGCGCTCCGCCGCGCGCTGGCGGACCATCGCGCCGATGCGCAGCCCTCCGTCCACCTCCGCGATCCCGTCCAACCCCGCGATGCGGTTGAGGTCGATCAGCACGGCGGGCACGGCCATACGAAAGTTCATCGCAGGCACCAGGCTCTGTCCGCCGGCCAGCAGCTTGGCGTCGTAGCCGTGCTCCGCCAGGAGGGACAACGCCTCTTCCACGCTGTCCGGCCGGTGGTACTCGAACGGGGCCGGCTTCATTTTGTGCCGCCACCCGCGGCCAGGCGCGCCTCCAGCTCCTTGTTGAGCGCGTCGAGCCCCTGCCGCGTCAGCATCTTCGCCACCTGGTCCAGCAGCCGCTGCCCCACGCCCGCCACCTTGCCGCCGATGGAAAGGTCCGCGTGGTAGCGCATCTTCGTCCCCCCCGCCACCTCGTCCAGGTTCACCGTCGCGCTGCCGCGGGTGAAGCCGAGCGCACCCTTGCTGTCCACCATCATGGTGTAGCTCGCGGGCTCCACGCGGTCCTTCAGTTCCACCTTCAGTGACCACTCCGCGGCCGTCACCGGGCCCACGCCGATGCGGATGACGCCCTCGTACACGCCGTCGCCGGTCAGGTGAAGCTTGCGGGCGCCCGGCATGGCCTTGGCCAGCACCTCGGGATCCTGCAGCAGGTCCCACACGGTCTGGCGCGGGCCGGGAAAGGTGTGCTCGCCGTCGACGATCATGGGGCGGTGCCGGTAAAAGGAGTCAGTCGGCCGCGAGCGCTTCCACGCGCACGCCGGGGGCGGATCGGATCAGCTCGAACAGGCGGTTGGGGCTCAGGGGGATCTCGCGGATCTCCAGCCCCAGGTGCGGCACCGCGTCCTCGATGGCCTGCGCGAAGGCGGCGCCGGTGGGAATGCACCCCGCCTCGCCCACGCCCTTCAGCCCCAGCGGGTTCAGGGGCGCGTCCGTCTCGCGGTGGGCCATCTCCACGTTGGGAACGTCCATCGCCGTGGGCAGCAGGTAGTCCATGAAGGAGGCGTTCTGCAGCTGCCCGCCCTCGTCGTACACCAGCTGCTCGTAGAACGCGTTGCCGATGCCGTGCGCCACGCCGCCCTGCACCTGCCCGGCGACGATCATGGGGTTGATCAGCTTGCCGCAGTCGTGCACCACGATGTAGCGAAGGATCTTCACCATCGCCGTCTCGGGGTCCACCTCCACCACCATCGCATGGACACCGCTGGCCGTGCTGCCGTGGTCCGGGCCGAAATACGCCGTGGCCTCCAGCCCCGGCTCGCTGCCGGGCGTCACCGCGCCGCGCAGGGGGTTGGCGTGGCCCGCCAGCTCGCCCAGCGTCATCGCCCGGTCGGGGTTGGAGCGGGAGCGGATGGAGTTCGCCGCCAGCTCCACGTCGTCCGGCGCAATGCCCAGCACGCGCGCGCCCGTCTCCAACACCTTCTTGCGGACGGCGAGCGCCGCCTCGTGGCACGCGCTACCCGCCACCACCGCGCCGCGGCTGGCAAAGGTGCCCGTCCCCCATCCGAACTCGCGCGTGTCGCCCGTGATCACGTGCACGCGGTCCACGTCCACGTCCAGCACCTCGGCCACGATCTGCGCGAACGCGGTGTAGTGCCCCTGCCCCTGCGTCCCCAGCCCCGTGGCGACGCGCACCTGGCCGCTGGGCTCCACCGTCACCCGCGCGCCCTCGTACGGGCCGATCCCCGTGCCTTCCACGTAGGAGACGACGCCCATGCCGATGTAGCGACCCTCTGCCCGCGCCGCCGCCTGCTCCCGCGGAAAGGTGTCGCGGCCCACGATGTCGAGCGCGGCCTCGAGCGCCGGGGCGTAGTTGCCGCTGTCGTAGTACAGGGGCGCAAAGTCCTGGAACAGGATCTGGAAGGTGTGGGGAAACACGTCCTTCCGCAGGTAGTTGCGGCGCCGGATCTCCGCGGGCTCCAGCCCCAGCTGCCGCGCGGCGATGTCCAGCAGCCGCTCCATCACGAACACGCCGTGCTGCCGCCCCGCGCCGCGCACCGGCGTTACGGTGACGGTGTTGGTGAACACCGCGCGGAACTCGCTGTGGTAGGCCGGCACGTCGTACGGGCCCAGCAGCGTGCACTGGCTGTTGATGGGAACGGTCAGCCCGTACGGATCGTACGCGCCCGTGTCGTGAAGGAAGAAGTCCTGCACCCCCAGGATGCGCCCATCCGCCGAAAGGGCCATCTCGGCGTCGTGGATCTGGCTGCGCTCCTGGGTGGTGGCGAAGAAGTTCTCCTGCCGGTCCTCGGCCCACTTCACCGGCCGGCCCAGGCGCATGGCCACCCAGGGAACCAGCACCTCTTCGGGATAGAACATCATGATCTTGGGCCCGAAGCCGCCGCCCACGTACGGCGCCACCACGCGAACGCGCGACTCCAGCAGCCCTAGCATCCGCGCCAGGCCGTTGCGGATGGGGATGGGTGCCTGCGTGGTGTCCCACACGGTCAGCTCTTCCGCGCGGGGATCCCACCGCGCCGCCACGCAGCGGTTTTCCATGGCCGCCGCCGCGCCCCGGTCGTAATGGAAGCGCCGCGAGATGATGACGTCCGCCGCCGCCTTGGCCGTCTCGTAGTCGCCGTGCCGCTGGACGACGTGCGCGGCCAGGTTGGTGCCCAGCTGCGGGTGGATGATCTCCGCCCCCGGCTCCAGCGCGGCCTCCAGCCCCACCACCGGGTCCAGCGGATCGATGTCGACGACGATGTCCGCCAGCGCGTCCTCGGCGATGTACCGGCTTTCGGCGATCACCATGGCGATGGCCTCGCCCACGTGCCGCACGCGGTCCTTGGCCAGGGGCACCTGCGACGCCTGGTTGAAGACGATGCCGTCGATGGGCGGGGGCGGAACCAGCAGGGGCCCGGGCTGCCAGTAGTCGCCCAGGTCTTCGGCGGTGATGACGGCCACCACGCCGGGCCGGGCGAGCGCGGCCGATACGTCGATGCCCCGCAGCACGCCGTGCGCATGGTCGCTGCGTACGAAGGCGGCGTGCAGCATGCCCTCGAGCTGCACGTCGTCCACGAACAGCGCGTTCCCGGTCAGGAGGCGGCGGTCTTCGTTCCGCGGTACCGACGTGCCGACGTAGGTTCGACTCAAGGGAGTGCGTTAGTGCGTGAGTGCGTGAGTGCGTGAGTGCGGACGGAGCAAAGGCGCGCACGCCGTTCACCCGAACACCACAGCCGGCAATCCGCGAAGGCGGATTTCGTGTGGTCGTTGCCGCGGATTCATCCGCCCCAGCGGAGCCCGGCGCATCCTGGCAGATCAACCGGACCCACCCAGCTTCGCCTGCTGATCCGCATCTTCCGAGGCCCCCATCCGTTCCGCCGCCAGCTGCACGGCCTGCACGATGTTCTGGTATCCCGTGCAGCGGCACAGGTTGCCCGACAGCGCCTCGCGAACCTCGGGCTCGGTGGGCGACGGGTTGTCGCGCAGGAACGGGATCATCGACATCAAAATCCCCGGCGTGCAGAAGCCGCACTGAAGCCCGTGCGCGTCGCGAAAGGCCTCCTGCAGCGGGTGCATGGGGCCGGTGCCGGCGGTCAGCCCCTCCACGGTGGTGATCTCGGCGCCGTCGGCCTGCACGGCGAACACCAGACACGAGCGCACCGCCTCGCCGTCGATCATCACCGTGCACGCGCCACACACGCCGTGTTCGCAGCCCACGTGCGTGCCGGTGAGCGACAGGTCCTGGCGCAGGAAATCGCTCAGCAGCAGGCGCGGCTCTACCGCGCGCCGGTACTGGGCGCCATTGACGGAAAGGGAAACGTCCACGGGTTGGGCCACGCGTGCGGCTGTGCCGGGGTGGAACCGAGAGATTCCGGGCGGGCGCGGACGCGTGCGGCGGGTGCGTCCGGTCTCGCCGGGGAAGGTGAGGCTGCAAACAGACAGATAGGATGCGACGTTCCCCGCCGCAAGTAGGCGCGCTCGCGCCCGGGTGGCGGCGCCCGTAAGTTGGCGGCCTGCCGGGCAGCGCCGTCGCCGCCCGCCTGGAAATCAGCACGGGATAATGATGACGCCGCCGAAAGCCATCCTGTTCGACGCCGGGAGCACGCTGGTCTGGCTCGACCACCCCTATCTCCTGGACCTCGCCCGCCAGCACGGGATCGAGGTCCCCATGGAGCGGCTGCTGGACGCCGAGTACACCGCCAAGACGCGGCTGGACGAGCTGATCCGCAGCGGCGAGGTCAGCGACGACCGCAAGCGCGGCGAGGTGTTCTTCGCCGAGATCTTCCGGCAGTTGGGCGTGGGGCGGGAGGCGTTTCCTCCCATCGCCAAGGCGCTCTGGGCGAGGCACGCGGAGCGGAACCTGTGGAGCACCGTCCGCGAACGCACGGCCGAAACGCTGGACGAGCTCCGCCGCCGCGGCTACCGCCTGGCCGTCATCTCCAACGCGGACGGACGGGTGGAGGCGCTGCTGGAGAGCGTGGGGCTGGGATCGCACTTCGAGTTCGTCATCGACTCGCACCAGGTGGGGATCGAAAAGCCGGACCCCCGCATCTTCCACATCGGCGCCGAGCGGATGGGCATCCGCCCGGAAGAAGCCGTGTACGTGGGCGACATCTACGAGATCGACGTGCAGGGCGCCCGGGCGGCGGGGATGCGGCCCGTGCTCATCGACCCGCTGTGGCGCTGGAACGACGTGGACTGCGACCGCATCCGCGGCCTCCACGACCTGCTGGACCTGTTTCCGGAGACGGCGTGAGCGCCCAGGGGTGGTGGGACGGGTACTTCGACGAGACGTTCGTCGACATCTACCGCGACTTCCTGACGCCATCGCGCACGGAACGCGAGATCCAGGGACTGCGCGAGATGGTGCCGCTGGATTCCGGCGCCGACGTGCTGGACCTGGCCTGCGGATGGGGGCGTCACTCGCTGGAGCTGGCGCGCGCCGGGTTCCGCGTGACGGGGCTGGACTGGTCCGAAACGCTGCTGGCCCGCGCCCGCAAGCGCGCGAAGGCCGCCGGGGTGACGGTGGATTTCGTCCAGGGCGACATGCGCGAGGTGCCGTGGACGGGCCGGTTCGACCTGGTCCTCTCCATGTATTCCTCCCTCGGCTACTTCCTTTCGGACGAGGAAGACCTGCGCGTGCTCCGGGGCGCGCACCGGGCGCTGAAGCCCGGCGGGGTGTTCGTGCTGGAAACCATGCACCGCGACCACATCCTGGCCGACTTCACCGAGCGCGACTGGTGGGAGACCGAGGGCGGCGCCACGGTGTGGGTGGAGCGCGAGTTCGACCCCGTCGAGGGCGTCAGCCGCGAGTGGACGCGCTGGTCGCGGGGCGGGGAATCGGGGGAGAAGTACCATGAGCTGCGCATCCGTTCCGCCACGGAATGGGACGCGCTGCTGCGGAAGGCCGGCCTGGTGCCCATCGACTGGTGGGGCGACTGGGCGCTGGCCCCCTTCATCCACAGCAGCGAAAACCTGATCGCCGTCTGCCGGCGCGCCTGACGACCCTCGCGCTGGCGCATTCGCCCGCGCCGATGCAATATGGGTGTGCTAAATTTTTCGCTCCCTCACCCGTCCGCGCGATGAAGCCGAACTTCTTCTGCCGCCTGCTCTGCGGCGCGCTCCTGCTCGCCGCCCTGGCGCCGTCCGCCGCCTGCGCCCAGCCCGGCGCCGCCGAGGTGACCGCGTTCGAGAACGTGTCCGTCATCCCCATGGACAGCGAGCGTACGCTGCGCGGCCAGACCGTTCTCGTCCGCGGCGACCGCATCGTGGCCGTGGGCCCGGCCGCCTCCGTCCCCGTCCCGCAGGGCGCCCGGCGCATCGACGCGCGCGGCAAGTTCCTGGTTCCCGGGCTGGCCGAGATGCACGGCCACGTCCCGCCGCCCAACGCGCCCGCCCAGTACACCGAGGACGTACTGTTCCTGTACGTGGCGAACGGCATCACCACCGTGCGCGGAATGCTGGGCGCCCCGGGCCAACTCGAGCTGCGCACCCGCACGAACCGCGGCGAGCTGCTGGGGCCCACGCTCTACCTGGCGGGACCCAGCTTCAACGGCAACTCCGTCAGCACTCCGGAGCAGGCGGTGCAGATGGTCCGCGAGCAGCGCGCGGCCGGGTGGGACCTGCTGAAGATCCACCCCGGCCTTACCCGCCCGGAATACGACGCCATGGCGCGCACCGCCGCGCAGGAGGGTATCCGCTTCGGCGGCCACGTGCCGGCCGAGGTGGGGCTGATGCACGCCATCGCCATGGGGCAGGAGACGTTCGACCACGTGGACGGCTACGTGGAGTACGCCGGCGGCGCGGAGGGTCCGATCAACGCGGCGAAGCTGGATTCCGCCGTGCGGGCCACGCGCGAAGCGGGCGCGTGGGTCGTGCCGACCATGGCGCTGTGGGAGGTTCTGTACAACACGCTGCCGCTGGATTCGCTGCTTGCGTATCCCGAGCTGCGCTACACCTCGGCCCAGTCGGTGCGCAGCTGGACGAACGCCTACAACCAGCGCCGCGGCGCGCCGGACTACAACGCGACGACGGCGCGGCGTTCGATCGAGGCGCGGCAGCAGGTGCTGGCGGCGCTGCACCGCGGCGGGGCGGGGATCCTGATGGGCACGGACGCGCCGCAGCAGTTCAGCGTGCCCGGGTTCTCCCTTCACCGCGAGTTTCCCCGCATGCGCGCGGCCGGGATGACGCCGTACGACATCCTGGTAACGGGCACGCGCAACGTGGGCGAGTACTTTCAGCGCCAGGACGCGTTCGGCACCATCGCCGTGGGCCGCCGCGCCGACCTGCTGCTGGTGGACGCCGATCCCCTGGCCGACGTCGCCAACCTGCAGCGCATCGCGGGAGTGATGGTGCGCGGCCGCTGGCTTCCGCGCGAGGAGATCCAGGCGGGGCTGCGGGCCATCGAAGCGCGCAACCCGCGATGAAGCCGTGGCGGATGTCGGGATGTGCTGAAGAGAAGACGCTTGCGCCTGCCTTACGGCGCGGCTTCCCGTCTCCCGCGCATCCCTGAGTCCGCCTCTCTCCTCGGTTCTTGAACCCGGCCCGCGCTACTTCGCGTCGGCTATAGAGCACCAAGTGACGACGCACCCCACCGACATCTGCCCCGCCCGTCTCCTCACCTGCGTGCTCACGGATCGTTCATGCGTAATTACCTCGACAGCTTTAGCCTGATGGCGCAGCGGACACGCGAATTTCTGCCGCGATACTTATGGCTTGCCCCGATAGTATCAACATACCCGCTGTTGGTTTTCTGTATCTGGATATATGGCTATGCCCTCGGGCACACTACCGGGTGGTCCGAACACCTGCACGTGCTACCCACCGCCGATACCGGCGTCACCAGCCTTGGTGCGCTACTGTGGGGGGCATCCGTAATCCTCTTCCTTTCTGTCGCAGCGGCGTCGATGGTCGTGCTCGTTAGTACGGTCTACGGCCAACTGAAGGAACAGTTTGAAACTCGACCGCAACCAGCCACGATCGTCGCCCTGCTTGCCTCGTTTGCTGTCTTCTTCATGCTCGTGTTCCACCCTCGCTCGCCGCTGTCAGGGAAACCGTACTATGTGACGATGCAGTTTGCCCATGGTGTGCTGCCCGGGGGAACCAAGCACATCCTGACTTCCCTGTGGGTTCTCACGCTAGTAGCTTCGCTGCTGGTCGTTGGCGGAGCCGCGGCCACGCTTGCGGGGCTGCACGCATCGGGGCGGATACTGCTTTCGCTGGACAGACGCGACGAGATGGATGATGAGGCTGCGAGACAGCGACTCGTTGTTCCCCTCGCCGCACGCAGTAGGCGGCTGCAGACCGTCCTTTTTGCCGGTGCGGCGGTCCTCGTCGCGGGTGTCGTCGAAATTGACGCGCTTTTCCATTGGGCCGTCGGCCGCGCGAATCTCACCGCCTACCCGACCGGTACGGGAACGTTCATCATCTCCGCGGCAACGGTTTCCACAGGCACCCTCTTTTCCCTCTATCTCGCGTTCGTGTATCTGCCGGCAGCGCTCATCCTCCGCCAGCAGGGGATGATGCTCGCCGAGCGCCTTCGTCCTAACGCGCTCCCCGCTGCGCAGGCTGAGTGGTTGGAGGAGAACGGAGTAGGTTTATCCGTGGCGACGCACGTGTCGACGGTTGTGGCGCTGATGGGTCCTTTTCTGGCCGGAGGCCCCCTGAACGCGATCGGGCACATGTTCGGTTGAGGTGCTGAGCGTACGACAGTCTGGTGACGGGTACGCGTAAGAAACGGCGAGCACTCCAACGCCCAAGACGCATGCGGCACCATCGCCGTGGGCGCCGCGCCGAGCTGCTGCTGGTGGATGCCGATCCCCTGGCCGGCGTCCGCCAACCTGCAGCGCATCGCGGCAGTGATGGTGCGCGGCCGCTGGGTACCGCGCGAAGAGATCCAGGCGGGGTTGCGGGCCATTGAGGCGCGCAATGCGAGCTAAACGCTCCAGTTGCGCATCTGAAATGGCTCTAACGGGTCCTTGGTTTGCGTTCGGAGAGATGATCTCGACTTCACCTCCAGCGCTATCAGGAGCACTAAATTGACGCAGACAACCAAGGTAGCTCACTATGTTCTTGTCGTCTTGGGGGAAACCAACTGGACATTCACGAACTATAAGGTGCGGGTCAACACGGAGCACCTGATGTTGGAGATCGTTGATCCAAAGACGGGCGACGTTGTGGCTTCGGCACCCCAATCCGCCACCTTAGTAAAGTGGAAGGACCTCGGTCCGGGGACGCTGTACGAGGCGTGAGCTCTTCGTGGCGCCCACTGGCCAGGCGCCTCGCTTGCCGCCGCCTTGCGTTCCGCCGTATGATATGCGCCCTGCGGCCCATCCGGGCCACAGGGCGCGTAACCGCAACGTACATCCGATTCTCGATATGTCTGAACGGAAGATCCGGGTGCTGGTGGCCAAGCCCGGCCTGGACGGCCACGACCGCGGCGCCAAGGTGATCGCCGCCGCGCTGCGCGACGCCGGCATGGAGGTCATCTACACCGGCCTTCACCAGACGCCGGAGATGATCGTGAACGCCGCCATCCAGGAAGACGTGGACGTGGTGGCGCTCTCCATTCTGTCGGGCGCGCACATGACGCTGTTCCCGGCCGTCAAGCAGGCGCTGGACGCCGAGGGCGCCGACCACATCCTGATCACCGGCGGCGGCATCATCCCCGAAGAAGACATGGCCGCGCTGCGCGAGCAGGGGATGGGGCAGCTGTTCGGCCCCGGGACGCCCACGACGGCGGCGGTGCAGTACATCGCCGACTGGTTCGCGGAGCACGGCCGCGATCGCGACGACGCGGGCCAGTGACGGTTCCCGTGGCAGCGGCGGACGCACCCGCCGCCGAATCGCGCTCGCACACCCTCGCCCGCGAGCTGCGGGGGCTTGAGGCACGCCTGCGCCAGGGCGGCGGCCCCAAGCGCATCCAGAAGCAGCACGACGACGGCAAGCTGACGGCGCGCGAGCGCATCGGCCTGCTGGTGGACCCGCGCTCGCGCTTCCAGGAGGTGGGCCTGCTCGTGGCGCACGACCAGTACGAGGGGCAGGCGCCCGCGGCCGGCGTGGTGACGGGCTTCGGCACCGTGTGCGGGCGCGAGGTGGTGGTCATCGCCAACGACGCCACCGTCAAGGCCGGCTCGTGGTGGCCCGAGACCATCACCAAGATGCTGCGCGCGCAGGAGATCGCCATGCGCTGCCGCGTGCCCATCATCTACCTGGTCGACAGCGCGGGGGTGAACCTTCCGTACCAGGGGGGCGTCTTCCCCGGGCAGTACGGCGCGTCGCGCATCTTCTACTACAACTCCATCATGCGGCGCTACCTGAAGGTGCCGCAGATCGCCGCGGTAATGGGGCCCTGCATCGCCGGTGGCGCCTACCTTCCGGCGCTCAGCGACGTGATCCTGATGGTGGAGGGCACGTCGTTCATGGGGCTGGGCGGGCCCAACCTGGTCAAGGGCGCCACCGGGCAGACGGTGGATTCCGAGACGCTGGGCGGCGCGCTGACGCACAACGCCATCTCGGGCGTAGCACACTACCGGACACCGGACGACAGGTCGTGCATCGGCAAGATCCGCGACCTGGTCAAGCAGCTCCCGCGCGAGACGTCTACGCTTCCCATCACGGAGCCCAAGCCCGGCGCACGCCCTGAGGCCGACCTGTACGACCTGCTGCCGCCGGACCACAAGCAGCCGTACGACATGCGCCAGGTGCTGGGCTGCATCCTGGACGGCGGCGAGTTCGACGAGTTCCAGGCCGACTACGCGCCGGAGATGATGTGCGGCCACGCGCGCATCCAGGGCATTCCCGTGGGCGTGATCGCCAACGCGCGCGGCATGCTCAAGGACCCGCACGGCGGCGCGCCCAAGTTCGGCGGCATCATCTACGCCGATTCGGCCGACAAGGTGGCGTTCTTCATCGAAACCCTGAACCGCCACGGAACGCCCATCCTGTTCGTGCAGGACGTGTCGGGGTTCATGGTGGGGTCGCAGGCGGAGCACTCCGGTATCATCCGCGCCGGCGCCCGCTTCGTCGAGGCGATGGCCACGGCCACCGTGCCCAAGATCGTGCTCACGATCAACCACGCGTCGGGCGCCGGGTACTACGCGATGGCGGGGCAGGGGTTCGACCCCGACTTCATCTTCACCTGGCCTACGGGGCGCATGGGAGTGATGGAGGGCGACAGCGCGGCCGTGGCGCTCTTCAGCACCCAGCTCGAAGCGTTGAAGAAGGAGGGCAAAAAGCCCGACGCCGAGCTGCAGGCCAAGATCGACGCCGTGCGCGCCGATTACGACAAGCAGCTCGACGCCCGTTTCGCGGCGGCTCGCGGCTTCGTGGACGCGGTGGTGCTGCCGGACGAGACGCGCGCCACGCTGGCCCTGGCGTTGCGCACCTGCATCAACAACCCGGGCCCGCACCTGGGCGCGTTCGTCCTGCCGCCGAACCTGTAGGGCACGTCCGGCAGGTGGCGTAAAACGAACAAACTTGACGGGCTCGGAAAGCGTCGCTAGCGTTTGCTGCGTGCGCTCCCGGGCCCGTTCGTTGCTTTGTGGTAGGTGTCGCGAGATAGCCAGGAGCAGCAGGTGAGCACTCTCATGGTCGAGCCGGAGATCGAGGTGGGCGCCAAGCCGCAGCGGCGGCGCTTCACGGTCGACGAGTTCCAGCGGATGGGCGAAGCCGGCATCTTCGCACCCGAAGAGCGGGTGGAGCTCATCAGCGGGGAGGTTTTCCGGATGTCTCCGACAGGTCCTCGGCACACATCGGCTGTCATCCACCTGACCAGGTATCTCACCCGGCTGCTCGGGAACGATCTGCTGCTTTCGGTCCAGTGCCCAATGCAAGTCGGCGCCGAGCAACTCGTTCCCGACTTCGCGGTCCTGCGGCCACGCAACTACCGGAACCTGCTGCCGCAGCCGAGCGATTGTGTGCTGCTCGTCGAAGTCGCCGAATGGTCGATCGAATTCGACACGAAGAGCAAGGCCCGGCGGTACGCGATGGCGAACATCGCCGAGGACTGGGTCCTGGACCTGCCCGGCAACCGCGTCCTGGTCCATCGCGGGCCGGAAGCGGGGGGGTACCGGGAAGTTGCGCCGCACCCGCGGGGATCGTCCTTCACCTCGCCTGCGCTGGGCGGCGCAACGATCCGAGTGGACGACCTGCTCGCCGGAGGCGCCTGAGATGGCCGTTCAATTCGTTCGTCCGTATCGGTTCAGCGGCCCGCAACAGGTCCAGATGGCGGTCACGGGGATCGTTGCACCCGCGGGAGCGAGCTTCGTGGAGGGTATTCCGTACGCCAACGGCGCACTCCTTCGCTTTTCGAGCGACGAGTTCTTCAGGCTGGGCGAGATCGGGATCTTCAACGAAGGCGACCGGGTCGAGCTCGTAGACGGTGAGATCATCCAGATGACCCCGGTCGGAAGTAGTCACTCGGCGTGCGTCCACCGCCTGGTTCGTTTTCTGACGTCCCGTGTCGGCCAGGCAGTTGTCCGCGGGCAAGATGTGCTGTTGCTCCCGAACGGCTACAATCCATTCCCGGATGTCCTGGTTGCACGTCCCCGTGACGACGACTACGAGTCCGGCCACCCGACCCATGAGGACGCCCTCTTCGTGGTGGAAGTGGCGGCTTCCTCGTTGCGTTATGATCGCCGTGTGAAAACGGAGTGGTACGCCCAGGCGGCCATTCCGGAATACTGGCTCGTCGATCTGCGGAGGAAATCAGTCACCGTCCACCAAGATCCAGTGGCGGGTGAATACCACCGGCAGCAGGTGTACGGGCGGGGTGAATGGTGGGTCTCCGCCGCGCTGGGTGGGTTGCAGATGCCCGTGAGCGTGCTGTTCCGGCCGAGCTGAGCATTTCGCCGCCGGGTTGCCGTGGGGCAGGCCGAAGTGAATTATCCCGTCCGGAGGCTGCGGTGTGCGGCCTCCGGACTGTTTTGGGACCGGATCTTGAGCACGCGGCGGCTTTCGCCGTCCATCCATACGATCTCTCGCGAGCCTGATGAAAGACTGCATTCGCATCGCCTCCGGCCAGGGCTTCTGGGGCGACCAGCTCGACGCCCCCAAGCAGCAGGTGCAGGGCGGACCCATCGACTACCTGATGCTCGACTACCTGGCCGAGGTCACCATGTCGATCATGCAGAAGCAGCGCAGCCGCAACCCGGCCGCGGGCTACGCGCGCGACTTCGTGCCGCTGATGGGCGAGATCCTGGGCCCCGTCGTCGAGCGGGGCATCCGCGTGATCGCCAACGCGGGCGGCGTGAACCCCGCCGGCTGCCGCGACGCGGTGCTGGACGAGGCGCGCAAGGCCGGGCTGGCGGGGCGCGCGCGAATCGGAATGATCACGGGCGACGACATCCTCGACCGCCTGCCGGACCTGCTGGCGCGCGGGGTGGAGCTGAAGAACATGGAGACCGGCGAGCCGCTCTCCACCGTGCTCGGCCGCGTGCAGAGCGCCAACGCCTACATCGGCGCGCGGCCCATCGTCGAGGCGCTGCGGCAGGATGCGCACGTCGTCATCACCGGGCGCTCCACCGACACGGCGCTCACCTACGGCCCCATGATCCACGAGTTCGGGTGGAGCCTGGACGACTTCGACCGCATCGCCGCGGGCGTCGTCGCGGGGCACATCAACGAGTGCGGCGCACAGGCCTCCGGCGGCAACCACCTGGTGGACTGGCGCACCATGCCGGGGCTGGCCAACGTCGGTTATCCCATCATCGAGGCCTCGCCCGACGGCTCGTTCGTCGTCACCAAGCACGACGGCACCGGCGGCCGCGTGACGCTGGCCACGGTCAAGGAGCAGCTCGTCTACGAGATGGGCGATCCCGTGAGCTACATCACCCCGGACGTGGTGGCCGACTTCACCACCATCCGCCTGGAAGACGCCGGGCCGGACCGGGTGCGCGTGCACGGCGTCCGCGGCGGCCACGCGACGGACATGCTGAAGGTGAGCATCGCCTACTCCGACGGCTACAAGGCATCGGGAACGCTCGTCTATGCCTGGCCCGACGCGGTGGAAAAGGCGCAGATGGCGGACCGCGTGCTGCGCGAGCGGCTGGACCGCCTGGGGCTGAAGTTCGACGAGGTGCTCACCGAGTACGTGGGATGGAACGCCACGCACGGCCCGCTCGCCGGCCCGCTGCCGAAGGACCTGCCGGAGGTGACGGTGCGCTGGGGCGTGCGCGGCCAGGACAAGGCGGCCGTGGAGCGCTTCACCAAGGAGATCGCGCCGCTGGTGCTGGCCGGCCCTCCCTCGGTGACGGGGTTCGCCGGCGGCCGCCCCGCCGTGCAGGAGATCATGGCGTACTGGCCCGCGCTGATCCCCAAGACCGAGATCGAGCCGGGGCTGCGCGTCGAGGTGGTGACGGCATGAAGGGGAAGGGGAAGTGCGTGAGTGCGTTGGTGCGGAAGTGCGGGAGTGAACTGCAGGAAGGCGCGGCGGTGGTGCCGATTGCCGTTCCGCACTCACGCACTCACGCACTCACGCACTATGCTCCACGCCCGGTCGCATGCGAGTAACCTTCCTTGGCACCGCCGCGGCGCGTCCCACGGTGGGCCGCAACGTCTCGTCGCTGATCGTTCAGCGCGAGGGCGACGTGATGATGTTCGACTGCGGCGAGGGCACCCAGCGGCAGATGATGCGCTACGGGACGGGGTTCGCCTTCAGCGACATCTTCTTCAGCCACCTTCACGCCGACCACTTCCTGGGCGTCATCGGCCTGCTGCGCACGCTGGGGCTGCAGGCGCGCGAAGAGCCGATGGACCTGTGGACGCCGCTGGGGACGGCCGAGGTGCTGAAGCAGGCCGTGGAACTGGGGGTGGAGCGCGTGCCCTTCGAGGTGCGCATCCATGAGCTGGAGCCGGGCGAGGCCGTGCAGCGCGGCGTCTACGACATCGTCCCCTTCCGCACCACGCACGCCGGCCGCTCGCTGGGCTACGCCATCGTCGAGCACCCGCGGCTGGGGCGGTTCAACGCCGCGCTCGCCCGGGAGATGGGCATTCCCGAAGGGCCGCTGTGGGGCAAGCTTCACCACGGCGAGGCGGTGGAGGTGGATGGACGGGTGATCCGGGCGGAGGACGTGGTGGGCCCCGAGCGCCCGGGCCGCAAGGTCGTCTACACGGGCGACACGCGTCCCTGCGCCCCCACGCGCGAGCACGCCCGCGACGCCGACCTGCTGATCCACGAGGCCACCTTCGCGCACGAAGAGGCAGAGCGCGCCGTGGCCACCGGGCACAGCACCGCGCGCGAGGCGGCGGAAGTGGCGTCGTCCGCCCGCGTGCACCGGCTGGCGCTCACCCACTTCTCTCCCCGCTACGCCGACGACCCGCGGGCGCTGGAGCGCGAGGCGCGGGCGATCTTCCCGGAAACCGTCGCCGCGTACGACGGGCTGATGATCGAAGTGCCCTACCGCGACGCCTGAGCATCGATAAAGCCTTTCCGGGGGTGGACCCAAGGGCCGAAAGCGGTTATATTACCGGGCTGTTTCCGAGAGCGGGCACCTCGTTTCCGAGAGGCGCCCGTCTTTCTTTGGAACCACGTGGCAAGACCGTACCCGGGCCGTGGGGCTCGACAGAGATAAGATTCCATGTCCATTCGCAACATCGCCATCATCGCGCACGTCGACCACGGAAAGACGACGCTGGTGGACCACATGCTCCGCCAGGCCGGCACCTTCCGCGAAAACCAGCACGTGGCGGAGCGGGTGATGGACAGCAACCCGCTGGAGCGGGAGCGCGGGATCACCATCCTGGCCAAGAACCTCTCGGTGCGCTGGCACGACACCAAGATCAACATCGTCGACACCCCGGGCCACAGCGACTTCGGCGGTGAGGTCGAGCGCATCCTTCGCATGGTCGATGGCGTGATCCTGCTGGTGGACGCCGCCGAGGGTCCCATGCCGCAGACCCGTTTCGTCATGCGCAAAGCGATGGAGCTGGGGCTTCAGCCCATCGTGGTCATCAACAAGATCGACCGCGGCGACGCCGACCCGCACCGCGTGCACGACGAGGTGCTGGAGCTGTTCATGGAGCTGGAGGCCGACGACCACCAGCTGGACTGCCCCTTCCTGTACGCGGTGGGCCGCGAGGGCGTGGCCATGCTTGCGCCCGAGGATCCGCGCAAGGACCTGACGCCGCTCTTCGACAGCATCATGAAGACGATCCCGGAGCCCAGCGGGCAGCCGGTCGGTCCGTTCCAGATGCTGGTGTCGACCATCGACTTTTCGCCGTACCTGGGGCGCCTGGCCATTGGCCGCATCGAGCGGGGTACGGTGAACGTGGGCGACTCGGTGGTGCTGCTGGAGAACGGGTTCGAGGGCGGCGCCATCCCCGCGTCCGCGCGCACCCGGGTGAGCAAGTTGTACACCTTCGACGGCCTGGAGCGCCACGAGGTGGAATCGGCCTCCGCCGGCGACATCGTGGCGCTGGCCGGCCTGCCCAACGTGGACATCGGCAGCACGCTCTGCGACCCCGAGAACATCGAGGCGCTGGAAGGCATCGCGGTCGAGGAGCCCACGGTGTCGGTTGACATCATGGTGAACAACTCGCCCTTCGCGGGACGCGAGGGCAAGTACGTCACCAGCCGCCAGGTTCGCGACCGGCTCTTCAAGGAGCTGGAAAGCAACGTGGCGCTGCGGGTGGAGGAGACTGACTCGCCCGACACGCTGACGGTGTCCGGCCGCGGCGAGCTGCACCTGGGCATCCTGATGGAAACCATGCGCCGCGAGGGCTACGAGTTCTCCGTCAGCCGGCCTCGCGTGATCCTGCGCAAGGGCCCCGACGGCCAGTTGCAGGAGCCGTACGAAGAGGTGACCATCGACGTTCCCGAAACGCTGATGGGCCCCGTGATCCAGGAGCTGGGCCAGCGCCGCGGCGAAATGCGCGAGATGAAGAACTCGGGCGGCGGGCTGGTGCGCCTGGTGTACCGCATGCCCGCGCGCGGCCTGTTCGGCTACCGGTCGGAGTTCCTTACCGCCACCCGCGGCGAGGGCATCCTTCACCACCGGTTCATGGAATACGGCCCGTACGTGGGGTCCATGAGCACCCGCAACCGCGGCGTGCTGGTGGCCATGGTGGGGGGCGAGAGCGTGGCGTTCTCGCTGGGCAACCTGCAGGAGCGGTCCACCTTCTTCATCGCTCCCGGCGTGCCGGTGTACGAGGGGATGATCGTGGGCGAGAACTCGCGCCCGGGCGACATGGAGGTGAACGTCACCAAGGGGAAGAAGCTCACGAACATGCGCGCCTCCGGCAGCGACGACAACATCCTGCTGGAGCCGCCGCGGCAGATGACGCTCGAGGACGCCATGGGCTACATCGCCGACGACGAGCTGATCGAGGTGACGCCGCAGACCATCCGTCTCCGCAAGCGCCAGCTGAACGCCAACGACCGCAAGAAGGCTTCGCGCGCAGCTTCCTGACGTAACTACGGTCAAAACGGTAACTACGGTCACGACGGTCACCACCGTAGGAACCATGACCATAGCGTGGGAGTGGGGGAGGGCCGATGCCGGCTCTCCCCACTCCTGTTTTCGCGCTCCTCCGATCGCGCTCCGTAGTGACTGTTCCGACCGTTGTTACCGTCGTTGCCGCAGTCCCCCGCCCAAGCCCCTTGACTTCCCCCAAGGCCGATATACTTTCGGGCCGAACGAGGCTGGTCGGCGTTTTGCTTGCTGCCCGCTCGCGGGCCACTCAGGCAGTTATCCGTCTACACAGGAGACTTCGGAATGCCCAACGTGATGGCTCACCCGGCGGTCGGTGAGGAGTTCGACCTGGACGAGGTGTTCGTCGCCCGCGTCGAGGAGGAGGCCGCGGAAGACGACTTCGACGCCGAAGAGGGCGACGACTGGGGTGAGGACGACGATTTCGACGACGAAGACGACTGGGACGACGACGACGAGTGGGATGAGGACGGCGACGAGGACTGGGACGCCGAAGACGACGACTGGAGCGAAGACGAAGAAGAAGTCTGAGTTGCCCCTGACCGCCTCGCGTGTTTCCGCCCCGGCCGCCGGTGCTTCCGGCGGCTGGGCGTGTTTTCGGGATTTTTGCCCCGGCGGCGCTGGACGGGATGATTTGCCGGCCCGGGGGTTGACCGGGCAGCCGCAGGGGTTTATTATTCGTGCCTTGCCGCGAGCCACAGGCCGCGCGGTTCAGTGAAGTTTTGACAATCAGGGTGTTTGGGAGTGTCTGTGAGGACCTCGCCCACGGGTATACCTTCCCGGGGGCCGCGCAGGCCGCTTCGGCGGACGGGCGCACGAGGAATCAAAGGAAAAATTCCGGACGAACGGAACATTGTTCGATCCAACAAGAGCTGTTTGAATTCTCATGGAGAGTTTGATCCTGGCTCAGGACGAACGCTGGCGGCGCGCTTAACACATGCAAGTCGTACGGAGGGTTTCGGCCCTCAGTGGCGAACGGGTGCGTAACACGTGAGCAACCTGCCTGTGGGTGGGGGATAACCCGGGGAAACCCGGGCTAATACCGCACGATGTCATTTGGCCGATTGGCTGGGTGATGAAAGGGGCTTAACGGCCTCGCCCGCAGAGGGGCTCGCGGCGTATCAGCTAGCTGGTGAGGTAACGGCTCACCAGGGCAACGACGCGTAGCCGATCTGAGAGGATGATCGGCCACATTGGGACTGAGATACGGC
>NZ_DASVSF010000042.1 GCF_036388275.1 Longimicrobium sp. | reverse complement strand
AAACCTTGCGCCTAAAAAATTGGACACATACTAAGTCTGCGATTTTCACCTTCTGGACCTCTGCGTCACCTGCCGCCCAGACCGACGCCGCGCAGACCTCAGTACCTCAGCCTCCACCCGGTGGCCCCCCACACCGAACAGCCCTCTCCTCAAGGAAAACCGCTATCCCCTAAAGCCGACGATCCGCGCGAGGTGGTCCCGCTTCGAAAAGCAGAAGGCGTGGCAGGCCGAGCTGATCCGCGGCTTGCAGGACAGCGGCAATGGGACTGCCTCACGTTTGGGGGTCAAGCGGCGGCAGCCAAGGTCGGGTGGGTGTCGTTCGCTGGCGAGAACCTCTGCCCGAAGGCGGAGCCGAAGGTGCCGTTGTAGACAGCGCAGCGGACCTGCAGCAGGAGATCGGCACCCCGTCGGGTCCAGCGCATCTGCTGCGACTTGTTCATTCGACGGTTCACCAGGAAGTTGGCCGTCCCCTCGGTGATGGCGGTCCCGACCCGCAGGCCGGCACGGTGACGCTCGGCGTAGTTGACGGTCCAGTCGGCCTGGCTGACCAGATAGCCGTCCAGCGCCAACAACGCCGTCCACAGCTTCCGCGAGGGCGCAATCGACCGGCGGCTGTCGGGCTCGCCCCGGAAGTGGTGGATGACGGCGCGGATGCGCTCGATGCTGGCTTGGGCATCCTTGGCCTTGCCGTTCCACAGACGCCAACGCAGCCGGTCGGCTTCTGCGACGATCACCGCTTTTGCCTCCTGCCGCGCTGGCGTGTCGGTCGACAAGGCGGCGGCGGTTTGCTCCAGGTGCTGCAGCCGCATGGCGATGTGGAACCCATCGAGGATCGGCGGCTTGGTGACGCCGGCGGCGGTCAGGGTCAGCCGCAGGCCAGCGCATCCATCGGTGAAGCCGGTCAACACCGTGGCCCTGGTTCGGCCAACGCGGTCGAGCGTTCGGCCGATCAGCGCCACGACGTCTGTCTCCGATCCGGCCACGGCTGCGAACACCTGCCGGCCGCCAGCGTCGGTCTCGGCGTTGCCAACCGTGACCTCCAAATGCCGTTCCCCCTTTTCACAGCTACGAATGAAGGTCGCGTCCACGCTGACGGAGATCGCCGCCGCTGGCTTTGCAGGCGCGATTGCTGGGCGATGCCGCAGTTGTTCACCGAGCGTCAGGGTATGGCGACGAAGGGTCTCATGATCTTTGCCAGCGTCGACCGGGAACATCTGCTCCAGCACGTCCGCTGCCGTCCGATGGGTCATCAGCGCCGAGAGATGAGCCTGCAGTTGATCGAGCTCGGGCGTCGATCTGCCGTACGACGGCCAGTCGACACCGCTCTCGATCCCGTCGCAGGCGACGCAGCGGAACCGCGGCAGCCGAACGGTGACCTCGCCGAACAGCGTTGCGAGCCGCCTTTGCCGGTAATCCTTCACGTGGCAGGCGCCACCGCAGGAGCGGCAGCTTGGCCGTCGGGCGGCATGGTCCCTGGCTTGGGCGCCAACGATCTCGCGCTGAATGGCGGCCAGCACCTGCTTGGCTTCGGCCAAGCTCAGGCCCAGACTGGCGATGTCGCTCAGGTCACCGGGCCGCGCGATTTCCATCACGTCCATGCTCCGGTGATCGCCACCAGCGCCCGTTTCCACCAGCCGCACAATCCAGGCCACGCGCGCTACCCCAAAGAGAGCATCGCGCCGCAGGTTATCGCCTGTCCGTTCCAACCCCCAAACATGAGGCAGTCCCCGGGGCGCGACAGCGTGCCGGCCAGGCCCTGGCATTGGCGCAAGATGTGGAACACGTCACCATGGCACGGCGTGTCACCCCAGGCCGCCTGCTGCCCGGCGCGCAAGCCCCGCCCGGCATCGGCGATGGTGTAATCGGGCCGCAGCCCCCGCTCGGCGGCGTCGAGCAGGTGCACGCCCCAGGTGTCGGCGTCGCGGTGCTGCTCCGCCACCAAGAGGTAGCAGTACGTCGACGCCGGCCAACACGGGCGTGGCGCCCTGGAAGATCTCGTCGTGCAAGCCCACGCGGATGCTCGACAGGTCCTGGTCGCGGTTGATCGCGCCCGCCTGCCGCGTGGCCGCCTGGAGCACGTCGTGGACGCGGCCCAGGCTGACGGGGAGGCCCAGCAGGTCGCGCAGGAACTCGACGACGCCGCGGTACGAACTGCGGCAGACCAGCGGCAGTGCGACGATGACCTGGCGCAGCCAGGTCTTGGTCACCGCCAGCTCGAACAGCACCGCTTCGTCGGGCGTCGCGGATGAGAAGGCCTCGTCCAGCGCCGCGCGGGCCTTGTGCGTTTGCTGGTAGACGAACTTGCGGCTCACCCCGCGCCGGGCGGCCAGGTCGCTGACCGTCTCCGAACCGGCCAACGCCTGGATGGCCAGGTCCTTGCGGTCGCTCTCGGGCAGCGG
>NZ_DASVSF010000041.1 GCF_036388275.1 Longimicrobium sp. | reverse complement strand
TGTGTTAAGCGCGCCGCCAGCGTTCGTCCTGAGCCAGGATCAAACTCTCCATGAGAATTCAAACAGCTCTTCGTGAACGAAACACTAGACTTCTTCAAGTCTTTGCTTCCGTTCGGAATTTCACGTTCTTGTCCCGTGTTTCTGTGTGGACGCGAAGGACGTGTTGCCCTCGACTTACCTCCACCACGGGGCGCTCGTTACAAAAGCACTCCCAAGACCCAGGTTTTCAAAACATCGCGCGAGCCGCTGGCCCGCTTCTCAATTCGCATCCGGCCAGTTTCACCCGGCCGCCGCGTTCAGTCCTTCAATCTACCACCCTCGAACCTCTCGGTCAAGGGGTGGGCGGCGATGACTTTCTCGTCTTTCGTCCGCCCGGCACTTCCTGCAACGCCTTTAATCTACTCGACTTCCGGCGTTTGGTCAAGGGAGGTTTTTCCGAATTCCTCCGCTTCGGCCGATCCGCCGCCGTTTCCGGCGACAGCCCTACAAGATACCAGCCTCTCCAACCCCCGTCAACCCCTGATTCAGCAACCGGTGCTGCCGGGCGTGGTGGAGGGGCGCCAAGTATAGTGTTCTTCCCACAGGTGGTCAAGAGGCTCGTTGCGCATCCCCGCGGCGAGCGTGGCCGCGGCGCAGTTCTCGCCCGGCGCGGGCGCGTCGGCTATTGTAACGGCTGACGAGCATAGAGAGGACATCGAGAGGAGAACGTGACCGATCTGCCGGTGGTGGTGGTGGGCGCGGGGGCCGCGGGAACGATGGCGGCGATCTTTGCGGCGGCGCAGGGGCGGCGCACGCTGCTGGTGGAGCGCACGCGCGATGGCGGGAGGAAGATCCTGATCAGCGGGGGTGGGCGCTGCAACGTGCTGCCGTCGCGGGTGGACGCGGGGCAGTACTTCAGTGAGTCGTCGCGCAACACGCTCAAGAAGATGCTCCTTTCGTGGCCGCTGGCGGACCAGCGCCGCTTCTTCGAGGACGATGTGGGGATCCGCCTGGTGCTGGAGGAGGAATCGGGGAAGCTGTTTCCCGCCAGCAACCGGGCGCGCGACGTCCGTGACGGGCTGCTGGACCTGGCGCGGCGGCGGGGCACGGAAACGGTGTTCGGCAGCTCCGTCGCGGGGCTGCGCCCCCCCGTGGGTGACGAACCCTGGACGGTGCTCCTGGAGGGCGGGCGCGAGATCGCCGCAGGGGCCGTGGTCATCGCCACCGGCGGGCTGTCGGTGCCCGCGACGGGGAGCGACGGGACCGGCCTGCGCATCGTACGACAGCTTGGTCATACGCTTCACGACACGTACGCCGCGCTGACTCCGCTAACCGCGCACCCCCCGGTGCATGCGGACCTTTCTGGCGTGTCGCTGGAGGTGGAGTTGGACGCGCCCCTGCAGAAAGGCAGCCTGCGGGCGCGTGGCGGCTTCCTGTTCACCCACCGCGGATACAGTGGCCCGTCCGTGCTGAACGTGTCGCATCTTGCCGTGCGCTCGGCGCATGACCCGGCACGGCGACAGCCGATCTACGCGCGCTGGACGGAGCTGGATGCGGCCGCGTGGGAAGCGGTGCTGCTGGAACGCGGCCCGGGCGCGGTGGGCTCGCTGGTGCGGCGCCACCTGCCGCAGCGCTTGGCCGACCGGCTGCTGGACGAGGCCGGGGTGGACCCGGAGCGCACGCGGTCGCAACTGCGGCGGGAAGAGAGGGCGCGACTGGTGGAGGTGCTGGCGCGGTACCCCCTGCCCTGGACGGGCGACGAGGGCTACAAGAAGGCCGAAGTGACCGGCGGGGGCGTGCCGCTTTCTGAGGTGGACCCGCGGACGATGGAGAGCCGCGTGGCGCCGGGGCTGTTCCTGTGCGGCGAGATCCTGGACTGCTTCGGGCCGATCGGCGGATACAACTTCTTCTGGGCGTGGGCCACCGGCCGGGCCGCCGGGATCGGCGCGGCGGCCTCCCTCCAACCTTTGCCGTCATGACCGAGACCGCGTCGTCCGATTCCCGTCCGCAGTCCCCTTCCCCCTCTGTCGATGCAGAGACGCAGCTGCGGGCCGAGTTTCCCGTGGTCGTGGAGATTCCCGTGGCATGGGCGGAGATGGACTACTTCCGCCATGTGAACCACGCTGTCTTCTTTACTTACTTCGAAAGCGCGCGCATCCGCTACCTGGACCTGATCGGCTTCCGCGAGCTATCGGAGACGGTGCAGACGGGGCCGATCCTCGCGTCGGCCCACGCGCGATTCCGCCGGCCCGTGACGTATCCCGACACGCTGGTCGTGGGCGCACGGACGACGGAGCTGGGCGAGGACCGCTTTGCGCACGAGTACCGCGTGGTCAGCCGGGCGCTGAACGACGTGGCGGCTTCGGGTGGGGCGTTGCTGGTGTCGTACGACTACGCGGCGGGCGCCAAGGCGCCGGTTCCGGAGGCGGTGCGGGCGGCGATCCGGGACCTAGAGGGAGAGCGGCCGGCCAGCGCCTGAGCGTCGGCCATGGCAGACAAGAAACCCGGTCCGCGCCAGGCAGGCGCGGACCGGGTTCTTCGTTCAGCGGACGCGCTCGCCCGCGGGTGACCAGACTTCCACGTCGCCCAGGTTGAGGGCGCGGATGGGCGCCTCGATCTGCGCCAGGTCACCCGCCACGACGATGGTGGCCGCGCCGGGGGTGAGGCGCGCGCCGCCGACGCGCGCCACGTCACCCGGGGCCACGGCGGCCAGCTGCTCGCGATAGGTGCCGTAGTAGTCCATGGGCAGCCCCCACACGAGCAGGTTCTGCATCCGCTGCGCGAGTCCCTGCACCGTTTGCACGGAGGCGGGAAAGCTGCCCACCAGGTTGCCCGTGGCGCCCGTGAGCTCCTCCGCCGGCACGGGCTCCTCGACGATGCGGCGGTACTCGCGGACGGACTCGACCAGTGCCGAGTCGGTTGCGTTGGTGCGCACCGACGAGTGGATGAACAGGGTTCCGGCGCCGCGCGCCGGATTGAAGTTGGCAAACGCGCCGTACGTCCACCCGTGCCGCTCGCGCAGGTTCTGGTTGATGCGCGCGTTGAAGGCGCCGCCCAGCACCTGCGTGAGCGCGGTCAGGCGGATGACGTCGGGGTCTTCCGCGCCGGGGGCCGCCTGCCCCACGCGGATGTTGGACTGCACCGAGCCGGGGCGGTCGACCAGGATCACCCGCGTGCGCTGCGCCGGGCGCGCCGGGTTGGGCTTGCGCACGAGCCGGGGCGCGGCCCCGCGCCAGCTTCCGAACGCCTGCCGCGCGATCTGCCGCGCCTCGTCGGCGGTCACGTCGCCCACCAGGAGCAGCGTAGCCCCGGCGGGCACGTACATCGTCCGGTGCCACTGCACCACGTCATTGCGCGTCACCTCCCCCAGCGTGGCCGCGGTGCCGCCGGGAAGGCGCGAGTAGGGGGCCTGGGCGGCGAAGACGGCGCGGGCGAAGGCCTCGGCCGCGAGACCTTCGACGGTGGACTGGCTCTGCACGTGGGCCGTGATGGCCTGCTGCTTCACCCGTTCGAAATCGCGCGCGGGAAAGGCGGGGGCGGTGACGGCCTGCGCGGCCAGCCCTAGCGCCTCGGTGAACGCGGGCTTGAGCGCCGTGACGACGGCGAAGGTCGTGTTCTGTCCCGCCCCTGTCTGGAACTGCGCCCCCAGCCGTTCCATCCGCTCGGCCAACTCGGGGCCGGGGAGCGCCGCAGTCCCTTCGGGAAGCAGGTTGGCGGTGAGCACGGCCAAGCCGTTGCGCTCGGCCAGTTCGTGCTCGGCGCCCGCTTCCAGGATCAGCCGGCCGGTGACCAGCGGAACCGAGGCCTGGCGCACGACCACCACGCGCAGGCCGTTCTCCAGCCGGAACTCTTCGATGAGCGGCAGCGTGTACGGCCGCGGAGCGCCGAGCGTGGGCGGCTGCGCGACGATCTCCATGGCGGGCCGCGCGGGAGCCGCCTCGGCGGGGACGGGCACCGGCGCGGGCTCGGCGGGAGGCGCGGGGGGCGTGCACGCGGTGGCGGCTGCCAGCGGGGCGGCCGCGAGCAGCCGAAGCAGGGTCGTCCGGCTCATTGGGGGGCTCCTGGGCGCGGGGCGGGGACGAAGACGAGGACGGCGCGGTTGTCGGGAGCCAGGAACTCGCGGGCCAGTGAGGACATGTCGTTCACCGACACGGCGCCGAGCGCGGGAAGGTAGCGGTTGATCCATCCAGCGTCGCCGTACACGACCGCACCCTGCGCCAGGACGTCGCCGCGCCCGCCGAAGCCGCCCATCGTCTGCAGCTGGTTGACCAGGTCGAACGTGGCGGCGGCGCGTGCGCGCTCCAGCGCCGCGGCGTCGATGCGGGCCGCCACGCCGTGCACCTCGGCCAGGAGGGCGGCTTCGAGCGAATCGGCGTTGGCGCCGGGCTTTCCGGTGGCGCCCACCACCAGCAGGTCGGCGTCTTCCACCAGCTCGAAGTTGAACGAGAACACCTGCGTGGCCACCTGGCGGTCGCGCACCAGCGATGTGTAGAGCGGCGACGAGCGCCCGCCGGCCAGCAGCTGCGCCAACAGGTTCACCGCCGGGGCGCGCGGGTCCCGGGCCGGGGGAACGCGGAAGCCCACGTAGACGGCCGGCGCGGGCGCGTTGGCGTCGGGAATCACGTCGCGCGGCGAGGCGCCCAGCCGGGGCGGGAGCGGGACTCGGCGCACGGGGGGCGGTTCGGGGCCGCCCGGAATGCCGCCGAAGTAGCGCTGCACCATCTGGCGCACCTGTGGCACGTCGATGTCGCCCGCGATCACCAGGACGGCGTTGTTGGGAACGTAGTAGGTGCGGAAGAAGCTGCGGACGTCCTCGATGGACGCGTTCTCCAGGTCCTCCATGGAGCCGAGCACCACGTGGCGGTACGGGTGCTCCTCGGGATACATGTGGGCGAGAATCCGCTCGATCCAGCGGCCGTACGGCTGGTTGTCCATCCCCTGGCGGCGTTCGTTCTTCACCACCTCGCGCTGGTTGGCCAGCTTGCCTTCGTTCAGCGCCTCGTCGAGGGTGGCCATGCGGTCGGCCTCCAGCCACAGTGCCAGTTCCAGCGCGTGCGAGGGCACCTGCTGGAAGTAGTTGGTGCGGTCGAAGCTGGTGGTGCCGTTGATGTCGCTTCCCGCGCGGGCGCCCACCGCCTCGAGCAGGCCGAAGTGGCGGCCTTCCGGCGCGTTGCGCGAGCCGGTGAAGAGCATCAGGTGCTCGAACAGGTGCGCGAAGCCCGTGCGGCCCCGCACCTCGTGCTTGGAGCCCACGTCGTACCACAGCACGGTGGAGGCGACGGGCGCGGAGCGGTCGACGGAGTAGATGACCTTCAGCCCGTTCGGCAGCGTTTCTTCTTCGTATTCCAGCCGAACGGCGGGGGGCGCCTGCGCGTCCAAAGGCGCGCACGGAAGCGCGGCCAGGAGAAGCGCGGCCAGGGTGGGGATGGGTTTCATCGGCGGCTCGGGAAGGTGGATGTCCGCATCGGGGTCAGCCCGGGCAAGGTAGCCGGGCCGGCGGATGTGGACAACGTGCGCCGCCCCCGCGGATCAGCGGAGTGTGGCGGGATCGATCCACTCCCGCTGGAGGTGCGAGGGATGGAGCTTGTCGAAGTCGCGGTCGGTCGTGAGCAGGACCGCGCCTGTCGCCGCGGCGGTAGCCGCGATCCACAAGTCGTTCTGCTGCCCGATCGGCGTTCCCGACCCCGCCAGGTGAGCGTCGATGGCGGCATACGACTGGAGGATCGGCTCGCGGTTCAGGTCCACGATCACCAGGTTCTCCATTGCGTCCGCCAGCCGCTGCAGCTTCGGACCGCCCCAGCCGTTGCGCTTGGCCATCGCGAGGCTCTCGCCCACGGAAACCACGGAAAGCAACGGCGTGCCGCGGCGGGAACGCAAGGCGAACCGCGCTTCGATGCGTTCCGCGGCGACCCCTCCCCGCGCAAGGTGGACGAGGACGTTGGTATCGAGTAGGACGAGCCCGGCGGTCACGAGATTTCCTCGAGCATCGCGAAGATTTCATCCTCGGATTCTTCTCCGGGCCACGTACCGATGACGGCATTGATCCCGGACCGCGAACCCTGCCTGCGGACCTCCCCGTCAGGCGACCCGCCGAACACGGGGCGGGGTGCTTCGGACCAGATCGAGAGATCGTGGGCGTCCGCCGGTTCCAACAGGTCCGCGTCGATGCGCAGGAGCGAGCCAGACGGGCGAAATTGGGCCATTCCGCCCACCACCGTCGTTCGTCCGAAATACGGAGTGAGTTCGTCCGGGTCGCCCTCGGCCAGGATGCCGCGAATGACCTCGCCCGATTCCAGGACGAGCGTAAAGGCGCGGTCGCTGTGCCGGATGGCGTCGACCTTTCCCGCTACACGAACTCGCTGCGGCCGGGGAGTCTGCTTCTGCAGCCGCTCGGCCGCGGCGAGACCGGCGGGAGTGATCATGACCGGGGCTGAATCCGGCCGGCCGTTGCGGAGTTCCACCGCCTGAACACCGTGCCTGAAAACCTCGCGGAACTCGCCGAAGGTCCGCAGCAGGGGCGAATCGTATGCGTCGCTGTCCCCGTCTCCCGCCTGCGCGTCGGCCAGGCCACGGCCCATCAGCGACAGTGCGGAGCTGGCGGGATCTACCGAGGGAAACAGCTCTTCCTGCACGAACTTGTGAGGAAGCGCTTCGCCCAGGGTGGGAATCCGCAGTTCCACACCCGGCGTGCCCTCGTGGAAGCCGGACATCTGGAAGTGCGCGGCCGTGCTGACCCACGCGGGCGGAAATCCCCCCTTCGCGGAACTCCGCCCCTCCAGACGAAGCCGGACAGCGCCCTTAGCTCCGCGATCGACAGCGTCCAGGAGGTCGCGCACCAGGGCGCCGGGCAGCCCCGCGCCGGGGCTCCGGTAGCCGTGCAAAAGCAGCGTGTAATTCAGCATGGCGCGCCTCCGCGTTGAGGAGACTGAAACTTACGCTTTTTGTTCGGCCGGGATCAAGGGTTGTATCAGAACACGCGTCCGCCGAGGGGGGTGTCCAGGTCCGGGGCGAGCAGGACGACGGCTCCGTCTGGATCGGGGACGCCCAGCACCAGGACCTCCGACATGAAGGGGCCGATCTGGCGCGGCGGAAAGTTGGTGACGGCGATCACCCGGCGGCCCACCAGCTGCTCGGGCAGGTAGTGCACGGTGATCTGTGCGCTCGACTTCCTGATCCCCAGCTCCGGCCCGAAGTCGATCCACAGCTTGATGGCCGGCTTGCGCGCTTCGGGAAAGGGCTCGGCGCGCTCGACGCGGCCCACCCGCATCTCGACCTTGTGAAAGTCTTCGTAGTCGATCGTCATCGGCCGCGGGTCGGTCGTTGGCTGGAGCGGACGCACGCAGGGGCGAGCGCCGTCAGGCGAAGGTAGCGCGGGCCGGCGCGCGGCGGCAACAACGAGCGGGCTGGCCCAATCCCGTCCCAAGCGGCTGAAGCTGCGGCGCCGCGGCTACGAATGCGGAAAGCCTCGCAAACTGCGCGAGGCTTCACATTTCGAATCACACCTCGGCTTGCGGGGTCAGCGGGTGACGTCGACGCGCACGAAGTCGGGAAACGGCGGAACGGTGGACAGGTCGTGCTCGAAGGTGATCAGGTCGCCTTCGCGCGCCACCTCGCGAAAGCCGCCGAAGCGATAGGTGACCTCCATCATCCGGTTGCGGCCGTTGGGCTTGAACTCGGCGCGAAGGCGTACGCCCGCAGCCTTGGCCTCACCCATCACGTGGCTGATCATGATGGTGCCTACCCCGCGCGACATCACCCGGCACGACATCAGCAGCAGCTTCAGCGTCCAGAACCGGGACCCCTTCTCCACCAGCGCCAGGCCGATCTTGCCGTAGGTGCCGTAGCGGTCTTCCAGCCCGGCCACCAGCAGCAGGTGCCCGGGCGAGGCGCGAAAGGCGTTCAGCTCGTCGTAGCCGTAGGTGTAGCCGGTGGTGTTCAGCTGGTTGGTGCGCACGGTGAGCTCCTCGGCGCGCTGCAGGTCGTCTTCGCTGCAGGGCGACAGGGTGAACCGCATGTCCAGCGTGCGCAGGAATTCCTCGGACGGGCCGGCGAACGTTTCTTCCGCACGGTTGCGGGAAATGTCGGCCATGTACATGCGCCGGCGGTTGCGGCTGTCGTCGGTGATGAACTCGGGGTTCATCTCGGGCCGGGCGAGCAGGTCCGCGAGCTCGGCCGCGTCGAAGGTGCGGACGGCGGGGCAGGCGAAGGCCACCTCCTCGCGCTCGAAGGGCTGGTCGTCGACGAACAGCAGGGTGTCGAGGCCAATGTTGAGCGCGCGCGCGATGTCGGCGACGTTCTGGCCCTTGGCGTTCCAGTTGATGTGGGGGTACAGGAAGTACTCGGAGATGCCGAGCGCTTCCAGCCGGGCCATGGCCCGGTCGTGGTCGTTGCGGCTGGCGACGGACTGCAGAATGCCGCGCTCGTCGAGCTCGCGCAGGATCTCGAGCACGCCGGGGCGCAGCTCCACCCGCTCATCCTCCAGCAGGATGCCGTTCCAGACGGTGTGGTCCAGGTCCCACACCACGCACTTGACGGTCTTGGCCGCGGCGCCGCCGATCGGCTCCCCCATGCGTTCGCTCATGTCGGCCTGTGTCGTGTTCTACGGGGTACTTGTCGTCACCACGCTGGCTGCGGCGCTCCCTCCTACAGCGCGTGGAGAACGGGGTGCAGGTCCGCCGAGAAGACGCGAAGAAACCCCTCGCGCTCGGACTGGTGGAAGAAGTGGCCGCCGGGGAACATGCGCATCACGAACGGGCCGCGGGTGTGGCGGCCCCATGCCTCGATGACCTCGCGGGTGGCCTTGGCGTCGGCGACGCCTCCGTAGGCCGTGATGGGGCAGTCCAGCGGCGCTTCTTCGCGGAACTCGAACGTCTCGTGCAGGGCCACGTCCGCGCGCAGGACGGGAAGCAGGATCTGCATGATCTCGCGGTTCTCCAGCAGCTCGCGCGGCAAGCCGCCCAGCTCCCCCAGGTCAGCCAGAAACTCGTCGTCCGGCAGGTGGCCGATGGGCGGGTCCTGCGCCGGCACGTCGGGCGCGCGGCGTCCGCTGGCGAACAGGTGTCGCGGCCCGGAAAGCCCGCGTGCCCGGAGCATCCGGGCCAGCTCGAACCCGATGAGCGCGCCGTTGCTGTGGCCGAAAAGGGCCCAGGGCAGGTCCAGCCAGGGATGCACCGCATCCGCCAGTGCGGCCACCAGCGGGTCCAGGCGGTCGAACGGCTTCTCGGTGAAGCGGTTCTCGCGGCCGGGAAGCTGCACCGGGCACACCTCCACCTCCGGCGGCAGCGCCTCTGCCCAGCCCCGGAACGCCGAAGCGCCGCCGCCTGCGTGCGCGATGCAGAAAAGTCGCAGCCGCGCCCGCGGGTTCGCCTTGGGGCGCACAATCCATCGGTCCGTCGTGCTCGTGCTCACAGTTCCTCTCTTGTTCCGCCACGAAGCGCACCAAGGTATCGAACGAGCGCGGGGCCGTACAGTGCTGGGGGATTGGTTCTCCATCGGCGGACGGAGATGAATCCGCTTGCCCCACGCATCGGCGCGCGCCAAGATGGGGCGCTGTCCATCCACCTCCCCTACGGACCTGAAGCGATGCCGCGCAACTGGCTGCTGAAGAGCGAGCCCGAGGTATACTCCATCGACGACCTGCAGCGCGACGGGCAGACCACGTGGGAGGGGGTGCGCAACTACCAGGCGCGCAACTTCCTTCGCGACGATGCCCAGCCCGGCGACCGGGTGCTGTACTACCACAGCAACGCCGATCCGCCGGGGGTGGCGGGGCTGGCCACGGTGGCGCGGGCGGGGTATCCGGACCCGGCCGCCCGTAATCCCGAGAGCGACTACTTCGATCCCAAGGCGTCGGACCACGACCCGCGCTGGTACATGATCGACGTGGCGTTCGCCGAGAAGTTCCCGGCCGTGGTGTCGCTCGACGCCCTGCGGCAGGCGCCCGGGCTGGAAAAGATGCTGGTGATCAACAAGAGCCGGCTTTCGGTGCAGCCGGTGACGGATGAGGAGTTCGAGATCGTGGTGAAGCTGGGCCGGGAGGGAAGTGCGTGAGTGCGCGAGTGCGTGAGTGCGGAAGTGCGTGAGTGCGGAAGTGCGTAATTGCTGACAGCGGCCGCGACAAAATCGTCGCGGCCGCTTCGTTGTCATCCTGACGGAGCGGCCAGGCGGACCCGGCCGGCCCGCCGAGCCATGCAGCGACCGAAGGATCCGCCACACACTCGCCGATGCGCGCCAACCCAGCCTCGGCACACATCGCCAGCAGAGATCCGTGCCGCTGCCGCGCCCCGGCTGGGAAGTGCCGCAGGCAAGATCCTTCGGCCCGCAAGGGCTGGCGTATGGGCGAGATCGGCGCGCCCGGGCCTCTGGATGACAGAGCCCCGTGAGATCGAGACCGGGCGTGCCACACTCCAGCGGCTGCACGGCGGCAAGCCAATCCACGAAGGTGGATTTCGTGTGGTCGTTGCAGCGAATTCATTCGCCCGGCCAGGCTGGGGAGCGGCGCTTCCCCCGCGGTACAATTCATGATCTCCTGCGCCCCGGGGGCGGGAGGCGGAACCAGGACCCGGGGTGCATGATGGCGGAGATGACGAGCGGAGCGGGCGGCAGCGCGGGAGACCCGGTACTGGCGGCGCTGGACCAGGCCGCCGCCGCACACCGCGCGCGCGAATCGGAGTGGCGGGCCCACCAGACGGCCACCGAAGAGGCGCTGCGCGAGGCCCAGGCAGCCCAGGAAGCCGAGGAGGCCGAGTGGAAAGCCGCCCGCGCACGCCTGGAAGCCGACCTGGCCATGGAGCGGGCCCAGGCCGAGCGCCACCGCCACCGGGCCGAGTGCCTGGAGCGCGCCCTTCGCGAAATCCACGGCGCGCTGTTCAGCGGCGACGTCTACGCGCTGATCCTGCGGGCCTGCCTGACGATCACCGAGGCCAGCCGCGGCGTGTACGTCACCATGGCCACGGGAAGCGACAGGCTTCGCGTGCGAGCCGCCTTGGGGATGACGGGCATGGAGCTGGGCGATGCGTCCCCCACCATCGCCGCGCTCTGCCGCCAGGTGCTGGAATCGGGCGAGACGCTGGTGAGCAACGACGGCCGTCCGGAAGGCATCCCCGCGCCTGGAAAGGCCGAGCAGTTCCGCAACTTCGTCGCGGCCCCCGTGGTGCTGATGGCGGACCTGCACGGGGTGATCATCGCCGGCGACCGGCAGAGCGGCGAGTTCGACCACCAGGACGTCGACTCGCTGCTGGCCGTGGGCGACCAGGCCGCGGTGGCGGTGCGCAACCGGCGCCTGGAGCGCGAGCTGCAAAGGGCCTATCTGTCGACGGTGAGCATGCTCGCCGACGCCATGGAGGCCAAGGACCCCTCCACGCATGGGCACTGCGAGATGGCGTCGCGCTATGCGCGGATGGTGGCGGAACGGATGGAGCTTCCCTCGCACGAGCTGGCCGTGGTGTGCTACTCGGCCCTGCTTCACGACGTGGGAAAGATCGGCGTGAGCGACGGCGTGCTGAACAAGCCGGGGCCGCTGCTGCCGGAAGAATTGGAGCTGGTGAGGGCGCACGTGCGGGTAGGGCACGACCTGCTGATCACGGTTCCCGCGCTGGGCCCCGTGGCCGACGTGGTGCTTCACCACCACGAGTGGTACGACGGAAGCGGGTACCCCGACGGACTGCGCGGCGAAGAGATTCCCCTCGCCGCCCGCATCGTGTCGGCGGTGGACGCGTACTGCGCCATGATGACGCGCCGCAGCTACAAGGAAGCGTACACCCCCGACCACGCCCGCGCCGAGCTGGAGCGCTGCGCCGGCACCCAGTTCGATCCCCGGGTGGTGCAGGTGCTGCTGGACGTGCTCGACGATCCCCGCGCGGAAGACCAGGACGACGACTTCGACGCGGAGTGCGGGCTGCTCCCCAGCTTCGTGCCGCTCGCGGAGCGGGGGGAGCTGGCGGGGATCACCTTCGGCTAGTGGGCCGGCCGCCGGCTGGCGCGCCCGTCGTACAGGCGCCGGTCGGCCAGGCGGATCATTTCCTCGGCGGTCGCCATCTCGGGCGTGTAGGCGGCCACCCCCGCGCTGATCCCCACGCGCGTGCCCAGCCGCTTGCGCAGCCGTTCCACCAGCAGGTGCCCGCCCTCGGCCGTGCCCCCCGTCAGCAGCGCCAGGAACTCGTCGCCGCCAAAGCGCACCACCACGTCCGACTCGCGCGCCTCGTCGCGCAGCGCCTCGCCCACGGCGCACAGGAGCTCGTCGCCCGCGTGGTGGCCCAGGGTGTCGTTCACTTCCTTGAAGCCGTCCAGGTCCAGCACCACCACCGCCAGCGGATCGCCCCGGCGGGCCGCGGCCCACGCGTGCGCCAGCATCAGCTCCATGTGGCGGCGGTTCCCGAGCCCCGTCAGCGGGTCCGTCAGCGACAGGGTGCGCACGTCTTCCAGCAGCTTCAGCCGGCGAAGCGCCATCTGCGCCTGCAGCGCCAGGGCGCGCAGCACGTCCCAGTCTTCCGGCTCGAAGATGCGCTCGTCGCGGCGCTCCGTGAGCACCAGCACTCCGTCGCCGCCCACCGGCACGTGCGCCACGAGCACGGTGTGCGGGTCGCCGAACAGCGGGGCCGCGCCGGGGATGGCGCCGCCGGGGCGCGCGTCCTCCGACAGGATCAGCCCGGGCTCGCCGAAGCGGTCGTCCCACGCCATGCACACCCGCGCGCGGCAGGCGCACGGCTCGGTGGGCACGGGTGCCCGCAGCAAGCCGCTGGCCTCGCGCATCAGCGCCACCGACGTGTGCGCGCCCACGATGCGCAACGCATGATCCGCAAGCGCACGCATCACCTGGCTGTCGTTCTCGGCCGCGTTCAGCTCCTCAAAGTAAACGATCAGCTGGTCGGGAAGCCGCTGCCGCTTTTCGGTGCGCAGACGCTCGCGCATGAACACCGCGGCGCCCACGGCGGCCCGGTCCATCAGGTCCGGGTCGTGCCGCCCCTGGGGAACGCGGCCAGCCACGGCGCCGGTCACCAGCACGCCCTCGCCGTCGGGGCCGTCCAGCAGCAGCACCAGGTCTTCCCCACGCTCCACGCGCTCGGGAAGGCCGTCGTTCATCTCCATCCGCTCGGGAGATACGTCGCGGCGCCTGTTGGTGCGCCGCGTGGCGACGTCTCCGCCGGAAATCCAGCCGGTGGGCCGCGCCATCACCAGGCGAAGCCGCCGGTCATCCGTCCGCCGCACCTGCATGTGTAACCTCTAGCGAAGAGCCGTGCACCGCGCGTCACCGCGGCCACCCCGGCGTACCTATCTCGTTGTCATTTCGTAAGATACCTGAATCTACACATGTTTCCATTTCCGGTCAACGGGCGTCCCCTCCCGGGGACGGGGGTGGCCGCGCGGGGTCAGCCGAAGCTCTTGCGGAGAAGCGCCGCCTGGCCCGCATGGTAGGCGTAGTGCTGGGCGGTGCCGTGCAGCATCACCGCGAACGACACCCCCGCACCCAGGGGACGGTCCCGCTCATCGCCCATCCGGGAGGACAGTTCGTCCGGGGGAAACGCCTCCACGGCGGCCAGCAGCTCCCCGTGCGCGCGGGCCAGCCCGTCCAGCGCCGACCGCCAGCTCTGCTCGCCACCAGCGAACGGCGGCCAGTCGCCATCCTCGGGGTCCCGCGCCACCCGGTCGACGAGGCGCCGGGCGACCTCGCGCGACCACGAGGCCAGGTGCAGCACCAGTTCGCCGATGGAGTGCGCACCCGGCAGCGGACGCGCGGCGGCCTGCTCGGCCGTCACGCCCTCCAGGACGCGCCGGAGCGGATCGCCGTGCCAGGGGTCGCCATCCCAGGCGCGGCGAAGCTCGTCGAGAATGGCTTCGCGCTCGGCGGCGCCGGCCGCGCTCACGCGGTCCCGTGGCCGTGCAGCTGCCGGCCGCCCATGACGTGAATGTGAAGGTGCGGCACGGTCTGCCCGCCCTCGTCGCCGACATTGATCACCACGCGGTAGCCGCTCTCCGCCACTCCCTCCTGTTCCGCCACCTTCTTGACCACCATCAGCAGGTGTCCCGCGATGGCGTGGTCTTCGGTCGTCAGGTGGGCGATGGAGGGGATGGGCTTGCGGGGGATGACCAGCACGTGCACCGGGGCCGCGGGGTGGATGTCGCGGATGGCGATGCAATGCTCGTCCTGGTACACGAAGTTGCCCGGGATCTCTCCGTCGATGATGCGCGTGAAGATCGTCTTGTCGGCCATGCGTCCTCGCCTCTCAAATGGTCGGATGCGGTGCAGCGGGGCGGGAAACGTAGCGGCGGAGGATGCGGGGCGGAACAGGACGGGATGCGTATCGTCGGGAGCGGGTGAACCCGCCGCACCAAAAGCAGAAAGCCTCCCAAACAGCGGGAGGCTTCACCTGCATATCGTGGATGGCCCGGGCGGACGGAGGCGTGGTCGCGCACGACGCCTGAACGCCCCCCAGAGCAAGCCAGTCCGCGAAGGCGGACTTCGTGTGGTTGTTGCAGCGAATTCATTCGCCCGTGCAGGGCCGGCCCACTCCTCAGATTCAAGGTGACGCCAGGGTCTGGAGTCCGAGACCCGGGGCTTTGCACCCGCTGCCGCGCCCAAAGGATTACCCTTCCGCGGCTAGATCCTTCGCCCCGCGACGTTTGGCTTGCGGGTTGGTTCGGTGCGCTTGGGGCTCAGGATGACAGGGTGCCGCGTACACCCCGGTTCGTCAGGCGGCCGGTGCGGTGCGCTTGGGGCTCAGGATGACAGGGTGCGTCGCGCGTCCAAGGGTCGTCAGGCGGGCCGCAGGAGGGCGCTCCACCACTCCTCTTCCTCGTCGATCTCCACCACACGGAAGCCGGCCGCCTCAGCATCGTGCACCACCAGGGGCGCCTCGGTGCGCAGGATGCCGCTGACGATCAGGCGCCCCTCGGGCGTGCCGCCCAGCGCGGTGTGAAACGCCGGGAGCAGCGGGCGGATGACGCCGCTGAGGATGTTGGCCAGCACAAGGTCGAACGGACCCAGCTCGTCGAGCAGCGCGGAATCCGCCATCTGCTCCACGATCTCCACCCGGTCCTCGACGCCGTTCCCCTCCAGGTTTTCGCGCGCGTTCAGGTTGGCGTCGGGGTCGTACTCCACCGCGATCACCTCGCGCGCCCCCAGCCGCGCCGCGGCGATGGCCAGGATCGCCGAGCCGGCGCCCACGTCCACCACCCGGTCGCCGGGCTTGAGCACGTCGTCCAGCAGGCGCAGGCACCCACGCGTGGTGGCGTGCTCGCCGGTGCCGAACGCCATCTGGGGATCGATGTCGATCACCACCTGCCCCGGGCGCTCATCCCACTCGCACCAGGTGGGCTTCACCACGATGCGCTCCGTCACCTGGCGCGGCCCCAGACCCTCCTTCCACTTGCGGGCCCAATCCTCGTTCTCCTGCCACCGCCACGACACCTCGGGCGCCGCCGCCGCGGGAAGCTCGTCCTGCAGCCGGCCGGAGAGTTCGTGGATGAAGGCGTCCACGTCGGCCGGCTCGGCGGCGTACGCCACCAGCCCGCCTTCGGCCTCCAGCACCGCGCCGCCGCCGTACGGCGCCAGCACCTCGGCGGCCAGCGGAAGCAGCTCGGGATCGGCGGTGCGGACGACCAGGACCAGCCAGCGGTCCGTCACGCGGCGAAGGCGTCCTTCACGCGGTCCCACAGCCCCTTGGTGCGCCGCGCGCCCGGCACCGGGCCCTCCAGTTGGGCCAGGCGCCGGAACAGCTCCTCCTGCTCCTCGTTCAGCTCGGTGGGCGTCCACACGTTCAGGCGCACGTACTGGTCGCCGCGCCCGCCGCCGCCCAGGTGCGGCAGCCCCTTGCCGCGAAGGGTGAGCACTTCCCCGCTCTGCGAGCCCGCGGCCACCTTCACCTTTTCGTCGCCGTACACGGTGGGGATGGTCACGTCGCCGCCCAGCGCCGCCTGGCTGAACGAAACCGGAAGCTCGAACAGCAGGTCGCTCCCCTCACGCTGGAAGCGCGGATCGTCCTCCACCTCGATCACCGCCAGCACGTCGCCGCGCGGCCCACCCCGGGGGCCGGCGTTGCCCGCGCCACGCAGCGTCAGGTAGTTGTCGCTGCTCACCCCTGCGGGGATGTCGACATCCACCGTGCTTTCGCCGCGCTGGCGGCCGTCGCCGTTGCATGACCGGCACGGGTTCTTGATCGTCTTGCCCTCGCCGCGGCAGGTGGGGCACGCGCTGGCGCTGACGAACTGCCCGAAGACGCTGCGCTGCACCGTCCTCACCTGGCCAGCGCCCTGGCAGGTGGTGCAGGTCTGCACGCCGCCCTCGTCGGCCGAGCCGGTGGCCTTGCAGGTGTCGCAGGGGTCCAGCGTGCGGATGCGGATGGTCTTGCGGACGCCGGTGGCAACTTCCTGCAGGGTGATGGGCACCTTGATCTGCAGGTCCTTGCCCTTCTGCACGCCGCCACGCCCACGCCGCTGCCCGAAGAGGTCTTCGAAGCCGCCGCCGCCGAAGTCGCGCATGAAGATGTTCAGCGCGTCCTCGAACCCGAAGCCGCCGAACCCGCCGGCGCCTCCCGGCGCGCTGGCGCCGCGCTTGACCCCCGCGTGGCCGTAGCGGTCGTAGAGCGCCCGCTTCTCGGTGTCGCGAAGCACCTCGTACGCCTCGGTGGCCTCCTTGAACCGGTCCTCCGCCGCCTTGTCACCCGGGTTGCGATCCGGGTGGTACTGCATGGCGAGCTTGCGGTACGCCTTCTTGATGGACTCGCCATCGGCCGTCTTTTCGACGGCAAGAACCTCGTAGTAGTCTTTCATCGCGGTGCTCATGATTTCACATCAACAGGTCCGAGACCATCGACGACGTGCTTTCCACGACGGCGATCACCCGCTCGTACGGCATGCGCGTGGGCCCGATCACGCCGATCACGCCCTTCAGCCCGCCCACGTGGTACTCCGACGTCACCAGGGTGAAGCCCGAGAGCGCCGGGTCGCGGTGCTCCACGCCGATCGTCACCTTCAGCCCCTCGCCGTCCACCCGGCCGGCGACCGCGCTCTTCAGCAGGTCGCGGCTTTCGGTAAGCGTAATCAGCGAGCGAAGGCGCTCGCCGCTGCTGAACTCGGGCTGGTCGGCCAGCACCGAGGCGCTGCCCAGGTGAAGCTCGTCCGTGCCCACCGGGGCGAACCAGTCCTCGGCCGACTGCAGGAACACGTTCAGCAGCTCCGAGCCGGGGTCGCCCGAGGCCACGCTGTCGCGCAGGCGGTCGGGGAGGGTTCCGCGGATCGCCCGCAGCGTGTTCCCGGCCAGCCGCTCGTTCAGAATGCGCGCAACCGAGGCCAGCGTGCTGGGCGGCAGGCTGGCGGGCACGTCGACGAACACGGTGCGCACCCCGGCGGCCCGCAGCGTCATCACCAGCAGCACCTTGGCCTCGGAGACGGGAAGCAGGTCCAGCCGCTCCAGCACGGCTTCGTCCAGCCGCGGCGCCACGGCGATGCCCAGCTCCTGCGTCAGCAGCCCCAGCACCTGCGCGGCGCGGCGCAGCAGCCGCTCCACCGCGGCCACGTCGCCCCCGGCGGCCAGCTCGTGGCGCAGGGACGTGCGCTCCGCCTCGCTCAGGGCGCGGCGGTCCATCAGGCTGTCCACGTACAGGCGGTAGGCCATATCCGTGGGCACCCGCCCCGCCGAGGTGTGCGGGTGGTACAGGTAGCCCTTTTCCTCGAGGTCGCTCATGGTGTTGCGCACCGTCGCCGGCGAAATGCCCAGCTTGAACCGGCGTGCCACGGTGCGGCTGCCCGTGGGCTCGGCAGTTTCGACGTAGGTGCGGATCACCGCCTCGAGGATCTGGTGCTCGCGCTCGGAAAGAGGTTCTCCCGTGGTCATCTGCGGCACGAAGGCCTTTTGAGTTCCAAGCAAAACCCGATCAATCTGCCCTCCCCCGGCAAGGGCGTCAACCCGCGGCGCCGCTTGCGCTTCGTGCGCCCGCGGCCGCCAAGTCCTCCCGCTCGCCGCCCCGCGCGGAGGCGGAGCGCGCGTCCTGCTCGGCCGCGCCGGCCATCTGCACGGCCAAGCCATCCAGCAGTAGCCACCCCTCCACCGTCAGCCGCAGCCGTCCGTCCCGCGCCTCCGCCAGCTTCCGGTCCCGCCATCCCGCCGCCACTCGACGGACCTCGTCGCCCGCGCCCTCCATCGGCCAGCCCTGGTCGGTGCGCAGCAGCAGCCACGCGCGCTCCAGCCCGCCGGTATCCTCGTCCACCACCTCTTCGCCATCCGTGGGCGGACGGCCGGACGTGATCATCTCGCGATAGTCGTCCCAGCCGCGCACGTTCCAGCGGCGCAGCGGGGGATAGAAGGCGTGCGACCCCGGGCCCAGCGCCGCGTACGGCTCCCCCGTCCAGTAGACGAAGTTGTGGCGCGAGCGCAGCCCCGGCCGGCCGAAGTTGCTCACCTCGTAATGCTCGAAGCCCGCGCCGCAGAGCGTGCGGTGCGCCAGCAGGTACTCGTCGGCGTAGCGGTCTTCGTCGGCCAGCGTTTCGCGGCCCTCACCTACCCAGCGCCCCAGCGGAGCGGAGGCCTCGGCGGTCAGCCCGTAGAGCGAGACGTGCTCGGGCTCCAACAGCAGCGCACGAACCAGGTCATCTCCCCAATCACGTCCCAGCCGCGACGGGACGCCGAAGATCAGGTCCACGCTCACATTGTCGAACCCGGCCGCGCGCGCCGCGTCGAACGCGCGGGCGGGGCCGTCCACGCCGTGAAGGCGGCCCATCCACCGCAGCGTGGGCTCGTGAAAGGTCTGCGCTCCCAGGGAGATGCGGTTCACCCCGGCGGCTCGCCATCCACGCGCCACCTGGGGGGTAAAGCTCTCGGGATTGGCCTCGCACGTCCACTCGGCCCCCTCGTCGCCCCACTCCGCCCAGGGGCGCAGGCGGTCACGGAGGGCGGCCATGGCATCGGGCCCCAGCAGCGACGGCGTCCCCCCGCCGACGTAGACGGTGTCCAGCCGCAGCGGCGCGCCCCAGCCCCGCTCGTCCGCCAGCATGCGCATCTCGCCCGCGATGGCGTCCAGCCAGGCATCCACCGGCGGATCGCGCATGGCCTGCACGGCGAAGTCGCAGTACGAGCAGCGCCGCGTGCAGAACGGCACGTGCACGTACAGCGACCGAGGCCGCCCGGAGGCGGCCGGCGTCGGCGAATCCGGCAACACGTTGGAGCGCATGGGGGTAACGACACCGGAACCCGCCGCGCGTTCCCTCCACGAGCCGGCGGACCGGCACGCGCAATAGTCCGAGCACCGAAAGCTTGTCATCCCTGAGCCGCAAGCGAACGAAGCCAGGCTAATACTCGCAAAGACGTGGATCTCAACGACAGCCTGTCATCCTGAGCCCCAAGCGAGCGACACCGGCCCACCACGATCCAACGCGGGGCGAAGGATCTAGCCGCGGCTGCCTTTCAGCCAAGGCGCGGTAGCGGTCACAGAATCCAAGGCCGCACCTACTCGCCCGCGCCTACTTCCGCGCGGGCCCCAGCTCCCGGCGCGCAAAGACGTAGAACCCATCCGACACCGCGTAGCTGTTCACGGCCGCGCCACGCCTGCTCTTCAGCTCCACCCGCACTTCGGCCAGGCGATCATACCCCGCGTAGTGGTCGCGGACGTATTCCGCCACTCGACGCGCCATCGCGTCACTCTCAGGCGCAACGGCACCGTCGGTGGCCGGCGGCGTGTCGCGCCAGACCGAGACCTCCACGCTGCGGCCATCCTGCAGGTTCACGCTCACGTCCGAGGCGGCGAATTCGCGCTTGATGTCGCGCGACAGCACCAGCACTTCACCCAGGTCGCCGCAGCCGGCGGCAAGAAGGGCGAGCCCCGGAACCAGGAGCAGACGACGAAAGGCATTACGCATGATGGCCTCGCGAACGAGAAGGTGATCGATGCCTGCGGCGACGATCGTCACCGCAGCTTGAAGTGCTTGCCGGGCAACGCCTCGGCAAGGTCGTGAAGCTCCAGCCCCAGCAGGGCCGCCAGGGTGCCGCTGACGCCCAGCCCGGCCTCGGCCGCGAGCGCATCGACGTGGCGCGGATCGGGGCGGAGCACGCCGAACACCCGCAGCTCGTCACCCGCCAGCGAGACGGCGGGCGGGGTCGGCGCTGAGGGAGATGGCGCCGCGGCGGACCGGCGCTCCTCCGCCTGGTGCGGCACCAGTCCCACGCCGTGCAGCTCTTCCAGGATGTCGCGGGCGGACGTCACCAGGCGGGCGCCATCCTTCAGCAGCTGGTTGGTCCCCGCGCTCGCCGCCGAGCCGATGGGGCCCGGGACGGCGAACACCTCGCGGCCCAGCTCCAGCGCGAAGTCGACCGTGTGCTTGGCACCGCTCTTCTCCCCCATCTCTACCACCAGCACGCCCGCGCTGAGCGCCGCGATCAGCCGGTTGCGCCGGGGAAAGTTGCCCGCCAGCGGCTGCTCGCCGGGCGGCAGCTCCGAGATCAGTAGGCCGTGCTCGCGGACGCGGCGGAACAGGCCGCGGTTCTCGGGCGGATACGCGCGGTCGATGCCGTGCCCCAGCACGCCCACCGTGGCGCCCCCCGCGTCCAGCGCCGCGGCGTGGGCGACGGCGTCGATGCCCTTCGCCATTCCGCTGACGACGACGTAGCCGGCGCGCGCCAGCTCGTGCGTCAGCCCCGCGGCGGAGGCGCGGCCGTAGGGGGTGGGCGCCCGCGTGCCGACGACGCCCACGCCGGGACGGCGCAGCAGCCCCAGGTCGCCCGCGGCGTACAGGACGAAGGGCGGATCGGGAAGGGCACGGAACGCCTCGGGATAGGCCTCGTCATCGGAGGTGATGGCGGTGGCGCCGACCTCGGTAAGAATGCGAAGCGCCTCGCGCGCCCGCGCCCGGCCCTCGGGCGTGCCCGCACCCGCCACGCGCCGCGCGAACTCGCGGCCGAAGCCCGGAACGGCGGCGATGGCGGCGACGGGCGCGGAAAGGATGCGCTCCGCCGAGCCGAACCGGGCGATCAGCGCGGCCAGCCGCGCCGGCCCGATCCCCGGGACGATAGCGATACGAACGATGTCTTCGAGGGCGGCGCGGGCCAGCGGCATGAGCGAGATAGCGACGACGGGCGGAAGCGTACGGCCCGAACGATACCACCGGGACAGCGCGCAGCGGAAGGGCTGGCGGGAACTGGGCCTCCAGGCTGGCCAAAACGGGACGGAGTCTCGCATTGCTCTGCCCGGAAACGCAGCGGATCCGCGGCCGTTCAGAGCCGTTGACACGATCGACGTGGCCGCTCCGGGACGGTGGCGTTCCACGGGCGCAAAGCACAACAGTCCACAACTCTAATCCCACGCCTCGACTTGTGTTCTGGCTTACGAAGTGCAACATTTCGAATGAACCGAAACCACGAGGTCATCGTGCCGATCAAGCGTAAACTGCCGAAGCCCGGGAGCCTCACCCGTAATCCACGCGTGGAGCCGAGCAGCCCGGCGCACATCAGGGTCACGGTCGATGGGAGAGGTGGCGGGCCGAGCCTTCAGATCAACCTGTCGACAACGGACGCCGACGTGGACCTTTCGTCCGACTGGCTGATCCTGGTCTCTCACTACCTGCGCGCCCGCTTTGCCTTCAAGTCGGACCTGGAGATGGCGCAGAAGCTGGGGCTGGACCGGACGCGCCTCATCGCGTGGAAGAAAGGCGCGGCGGTACCGCGGCAGGAGCACATGCGTTTTCTGGCGGACGTCGCGACTACGGTGGACGCGTTGCGGCGGATTCTTCATCCGGCCGTGGTCACCAGTTGGCTGACCGCGCCCAAGTTCGATCTGGGCGACCGAACGCCGATCGAGATGCTTCGCGAAGGGCGCCTGCCCGAGGTGCTGCAGAGCGTGAATGCGACTGAGCACGGAGCCTATATCTGATGCCCTTCTGGCGCGTGTTCCCGTGGGATCCGCATGCTCCGGATGGCGCGCCGTTCTCCGTGTGCTATCTTCCGCCCGCCGGTGCCCAGACCGGCGGGCGTTTCGATCTGGGGGACCCACCGGTGCCCTACCTGGCCCAAGGCCCGACGCACGCGCTCACCGAACTGCTGCACGGATTCCGCGGCACCCCACTCCTTCCCGAGCACCTGCTCCGCCCTGATCCGACCGCGCCGGGTACGTATCACCCGCTCTCGCTCGTGGAAGCACGGCTGGCCCGGGGCATGGAAGCAAGACTGCCGGACCTTGCGGACCCGGCAGTGCTCGTTGAACTCGATATCAGGCCAGACCAGCTCGCGTCGCACGACCGCGCGGTCACCCAGGCGATCTCCCGGCGCGTGCACGCGGCAACGGACGGCTACCCCGGATTCCGCTGGTGGTCGGCCCTAACCGGCGATTGGCACGTCACCGTGCTGTTCATGGACCGCGTCGATCCGCGCTCCATCGAGTACACCGATCCCGAGCCGGTAGAGATCCCGCACCCGGCGTCAGGCCGCTGCGAGATTTCTCAAGATGCCAATCCCCGGCAGTCCGTAGTTCGCCTCACGGACGCCAGGGCTCCTCTTCGTCGTCCCCGCGCTCCGCGGCCAAGGCGGCCGCGGCCTGGGTCCACAGCGCCTCAAGGAAGGGATCGAGCCCCTTCTGCGCGACGGACGAGATCGAGAACTGGCCCCAGGCATCGGGCGCATCCACCCCCGGCTCCGGCCAATCCGGCGGCAGCAGGTCTGCCTTGGTGAACACCACGCAGTGCGCCTTGGCGGCAAGCTCCGCCGAGTACTCGCGCAGCTCGGAGCGCAGCTTGTCGTACTCGGCCTGCGGCTCCAGCGCGTCGCCCGGAATCATCAGCGCCAGCGTGCGGGTGCGCTCGATGTGGCGCAGGAACTGGTGCCCCAGCCCCCTGCCCTCGTGCGCGCCCTCGATGATGCCGGGAATGTCGGCCATGACGAACGAGCGGTTCCCCGAAAGCTGCACGACGCCCAGGTTGGGCGTGAGCGTGGTGAACGGGTAGTCCGCCACCTTGGGCGTGGCCGCCGAGACCGATGCGAGGAGGGTGCTCTTTCCGGCGTTGGGCTCACCGACCAGCCCCACGTCGGCGATCAGCTTCAGCTCCAGGGCAATGCGCCGCTCGTCGCCCGGCTCGCCGGGATCGGCGCGCCGGGGCGCCTGGTTGGTGGCCGTGGCGAAGCGCGCGTTGCCCCATCCACCCTTCCCGCCGCGTGCGATGACGATCTCTTCGCCGTCCTCCAGCAGCTCGCCCAGCAGCTCCTCGGTTTCCACGTCGCGGATGACGGTGCCGGGGGGCACGCGCAGCACCAGCGGCTCGCCGCTGCGGCCGGTGCAGTTGGCGCCCGCGCCCTTCTGACCGCTCTCGGCCTTGTACTGCTGGCGGTAGCGGTAGTCCAGCAGCGTGGTGAGCTGGCCATCGGCGCGAAGGATGATGTCGGCGCCGCGCCCGCCGTCGCCACCGTCGGGGCCGCCGCGCGGGGTCATCGACTCGCGGCGCATGGACGACGCACCCGCGCCGCCGTGGCCCGCCTTCACGTTGATCTCAGCGTAATCCAGGAACACCGCTCTGCCTCACTCCCAAATAGTTGAATCGCAGTATCCGTGATCGATTCCACGGCTCCGCGCAGTTACTGTCATCCTGAGCCCCGGGCGTACCGTGAAGCGCGAGAAGAACCGGTTGCGCTTCGACCGTTCTGGCGCATGCTGCGGCCGCCCCCCATCCCCAGCCCTTCCCCCACAAACTGCGTGGGGGAAGGGAGCCAGTCTGGTGCGTTTCGGGGTTCCGGCGCACGCGACAGGCGTCCCTGGCCTGCTTCGGCGCGCTCCGGCCAACCCGGCGCAATCCCCGGCTGCCCTCTCTCCCCGGCCCCCTCTCCCGCAAGCGGGAGAGGGGGAGAACTGCACCAGATTCCGGGCGCGCCACACGGTTCAACTCACACCCAAGCAAGCCAGTCCGCGAAGGCGGACTTCGTGTGGTTGTTGCAGCGAATTCATTCGCCCGAGGAGGCTTGGACAAGCCCGAAGCCTTGGATCATCTCCCGGAGCCATGGAATACCCCTGGACCCCGGCCCTCCTACCTACTCCCCCACCCTGCCCCGGATCTCCCCCCACAGCGCGCGCACCTCCGCCGCACGATCGGCGGAAATCATCCCGCAGGCCATCTCGACCGCCTCGTCCACTTCGGCCGCGGTGGCCCCGGCGTTCAGTGAGCCGCGCAGATGCGAATGAAGCTGGCGCGGCACGTTCCACACCGCCAGCAGCGCGGCGATGCACAGCTCGCGTGTCTTCAGGTCCAGCCCCGGCCGCCCGATCACCCGTCCGTACCCGCCCGCCACCATCCACCCGTCGAAGTCCGGGTGCAGCCCACGCACGTTCTCACGCAGCTTGACGTAGTTGCCGCCGTAGACGGTGGAGCACACCCGCTCTCCGCGCGCCCCCCAGCCGGACGGGTCCTCGCGGATGGGCTCCGGCGCGGCACGCCCGCTCACGTTTCGCCACAGGGCGATCGCGTTCAGCGCGTCGGGAAAGCCCACGAACAGGTGCGACTGAAGGAGCAACTCCTCCACCCCCACAGGGTCCGCCGACGTCGAGGCGGACTGCAGGGCGGCCCGGATGGCGCCCGTGTCGCGCGTGGCCAGCGAGGCGGCGACGCGCAGCAGCGCCGCCCGGCCGGACGCGTCAGGCATCCGCCGCGCGCAGGCGGATGGCGGGGTGCACCTCGCCCGTCACCTCGCCGCGCGTGTTGGTGATCTCGCGGAACACGTACCGGTGAAGCGCCCCGAAGTCGTCCTCCGAAATCAGGTCCAGCTCCCGAAGCACCCCCGCGACGGCCGGCGCCAGGGCGCGGGTGGTCCCGTCCTCCACCTTAAGGGCGATCCCCAGTTCCGCGCCGGGGCTGCCCACGCAGTACACGCCCTCGGCGCCCACCTTGGCGAAGATGCGCCCCTCCGTCAGCCGCGACAGCTCCGTGCAGATGCGCCCCTCGCCCGCCACCATCTCCGGGTGCGCGGCCATGGCTTCGACCACCGTGGCCGGCCCGCGCTCGCCCCGCCGCGCCGCGGCCGACAGCGACGCGTAGGCCAGCGCCATCTGCCGCAGGGGCATGGCGTAGCAGACTACGCCGCACCCGTCCACCCCCAGGCCGATGGCCTCGGCGGGCATGCGCGCCCAGCGCGCCACCTCGGTGAGCAGGCGCGCCTGCACCGGGTGCTCCAGCAGCTGGTATCCCTCCGGATCCCAGCCGCGGACGCGGGCGACGGCCATCATCCCCGCGTGCTTCCCCGAGCAGTTGTTGTGAAGGCGCCCCGGCTCGAGCCCCTCTTCCACCAGCGCGCGCCGGGTGGCGTCGTCGAACGGGGCATGGGGGCCGCACGCCAGCGCCTCGGCCGTCAGCGCGATCTTTTCCAGCAGCCCCTCCACGGTCCTCACGTGGCTCGGCGAGCCGCTGTGCGAGCCGCAAATGACGGCCAGCTCGGCCGGCGTGAACCCGAAACGGTCGTACGCGCCGTCGTCCACGACCGGAATGGCCTGGAACGGCTTGGCCGACGAGCGCCAGAACGTCACCAGGTCGGGGTCTCCCGAGTACGCGCGCAGCGTACCCTCGGCGTCCACCACCGCCACGTGCACCCGGTGGCGGCTTTCCACCACCGGTCCGCGGGTCACCTCTACGAAGCTGTCGGACATCGCCGGAACGTCGGGTCGAATCGTTTGCGAAGGAAGCCGCCCGCGCGGGGCGGCGCTTGGGCGTAAAAGAAGGGGAGGAAGGGCACCATGAGCACCCCTCCTCCAATCCCCACCAGCCCCGAAAGCAGGCCCGCGAGCAGTCCGACGGCGAACGTTACGGCAAGCGCCGCAAGCCCCATCAGCGACTGCGGGCGGCCGCCGCGGGCTGCTGCTGCGCCGCGCGCAGCAGCGCCTGGGTGTTCGGTGCCTGCTGCAGCAGCCGGATGGCCTCCTGCAGCACGCGGTCCGTCGGGTCGTCGCGCCGCGCCGCCACCGACGCGCCGAACTTGCTGCGCGCGATCTCGTCGATCAACCGCGCGTCGATGAAGCGCTGGGCGCCCTGGAACACCTCCCAGGTCACGTCCACACCGGCTGCCCGCAGGCGGTCGTAGAAGCCGCGGCGCATCTCAGGCGTCACCGCGAAGTCGGGCCGCAGCTCCGGGTGGGCCCGCTCGTACGCCACCGCGAACGCGAACAGTGCGTTCTGGAACTTGGCGGCGCTGCGCGACGCCACGCGGAAGAACTCCTTCTCCGCCTCTACCGCGGTGTCCTGCCGCACGATTAGGTCGGGGACGATGCCGCCGCCGCCGAACACGGTGCGCCCGCTGTCGGTGCGGTAGGGCACCTTCTTCGTAGTGTCCGCGGCGGTTACCGGCGTGCCGTCGGCGCCCAGCACCTCGTCCTCCTCCTCCACACGGGCTTCCTCCTGCCCCTCGCCGCGCGTGGCCTCCTTCTGGATGGAGCGGCCCACGGGCGTGTACCACTTGGCAGTGGTGATCTTCAGCGCGTTGCCACCGGACAGCGGCAGCAGCGTCTGCACCGAGCCCTTGCCGTACGTGGTGGTGCCCAGCACGATGGCGCGGTCGTGGTCCTGCAGCGCGCCGGCCACGATCTCGGCCGCGCTGGCGCTGTAGCCGTCCACCAGCACCGCCACCGTCAGCCCCTCGTACGCCTGGTCGTCGGCGGCGCGGTACGTTTCGCTTTCGCGCGGGTCGCGGGCGCGGATCTCCACGACGGACTCGCCGCGCTTCAGGAACAGGTCCGACACGCCCACGCCCTGGTCCAGCAGGCCGCCCGGGTTGGCGCGAAGGTCCAGCACCAGCGAGCGGGCGCCCTCGGAGCGAAGGCGGTCGATGGCCGCGCGCAGCTCGGTGGTGCTGGTGGCGCTGAACATCACCAGGCTGGCGTAGCCCACGCCGGGGGCCACCATGTACGCGTGCGGAACCGAGCGGACGTGGATCTCTTCGCGAACGATGGTGAAGGTGATGGGCTGCTCCACGCCGACGCGCTGCACCTTCACGGTGACGGGCGTTCCCTTGCGCCCGCGCAGCCGCTGCACGGCCTGGTCGTCGGACAGGCCCTCGGCGCTCTGGCCGTCGATCTCCAGGAAGCGGTCACCCACCCGCACGCCCGCGCGCTCGGCCGGGGTTTCGGGAAGGATGCCCACGGCCGTCACCCAGCCGTCGCGCGACGAGATCTGGATCCCCAGCCCGCCGTATTCGCCGCTGGTCTGCAGGTGCAGCTGGGCGTACTCCTCGGCGGTCATGAAGGAGGTGTGCGGATCGCCCAGCTCGCGCAGCAGCCCCTGGACCGCCTTCTGGTACAGCTCGGCCTCGGACTGCGGCTCCACGTAGCGCTCCATCACGTGCGTCATCACCTCGTCGAACAGGCGCGCGCGCGCGAACACGCTGCCGCCGCCGTTCACGTCCTGCTGCAGCAGCCAGCCGCCCGAAACCAGGGCCATGCCGGCGACGAGCGCGGGCGCCACGACGGTACGCTTCAACTGCATGGGGCCTCCAGATTCATGCTTCCGATCAACCATTCAATACGGCCGCGGCCAGGGTGCCGCGCTCCGTTCGTTACCTGATAACCTGCGCCGCCGGAAAGGTTTCGGGAAACCGGGCCGCCAGCGCCTGCAGCACGCGGCGGTGCACCTGCTCCTCGCCGCCCACGGCATCGATCCGCACGATCCCGGCCACCCGTGCCTCGTGGGCGCGGTACCCTTCGGCCACCCGCCGGTGGAACGCCGCTTCCTCGCGCTCCATGCGGTCGGCGGCCTTTCCCGCCACCCGCTGCCGCTCCGCACCTACCTCGGGGTCCACGTCCATCAGCAGCGTGGCATCGGGCTCCAGGCCGCCGGTGGCCACCCGGTTGCAGGCCTCCACCTCGTCCAGCGGCAGGCCGCGCCCGGCGCCCTGGTAGGCCAGCGTCGACAGCTCGAACCGGTCGGCGATCACCACCTTGCCGGCCTGCACCCCGGGCCTCACCACCTGCTCCACGAAGGCGGCGCGCGCGGCAAGCATCAGGAACAGCTCGCTGCGGGCGGGCACGTGCAGGTCAGGCGATAGCACGATTTCGCGGACCCGCTCGCCCAGCGGCGTAGAGCCCGGCTCGCGCGCCACCACCACGTCCGCGCCGCGCGCGCGCAGCCACGCCGCCAGCCGGGCCACCTGGGTGGTCTTTCCGGAGCCTTCTACCCCTTCGAAAGCAAGGAACAGGCCCCGTTCAGGGTCGGTCATGGGCTGCGGTCAAGGGGATGCTGGGAGCGACGGGGTGCGTGGACGAGACGGTGTGAGTGTCGGCCGAGAGAGGGTGCGTGTCGGCGGCGCGCGGCGCAAGGGCAAGGGCCGCGCTGGGGACTTCGATCGGGGTTCGACCGCGGGCGGCGCACGCCGCGGGTGGCCCCTCCCCCGGCCCCTCCCCGCACAAACGGCGTGCGGAAAGGGGGAACTTCGATCGGGGTTCGACTGGGTGCCTCGCATTCCTTGAGAGCCCCCTCCCCCCGGCCTCTCCCCCGCAAACTGCGCGGGAGAGAGGAGACCTTCTCACGAGGTGCGACGGGCTGTCGTGCATGCCTTGGGAACCCCCTCCCCGCGGCCCCCGTCCCCCGCTGCGCAGGGGAGGGGGAGACCTGAAACGCCCTTCGGCTGGCTTGGCGCGCTCGACTCCGCGTGCAGTCCGCGCAGGCGGACTTCGTGACGTTCCAGACGCGGTTTCAATCAACCGCCTCGGATAGGGCCCGGGTTGACGCTCCGCCCTTCCCACGCACCCCAATCCCGAAGTGTACCCCCTCTCCCACGCTGTTTGTGGGAGAGGGTGGCACGCGTGTCAGCGCGGCCGGGTGAGGGCCCCACGGCAGCCGAGGCCTCGGCTACGGTGACCGCTGCCGCGCCCGGGCTTGTACGTGTCCGCGGCTACATCCTTCGGGCCGCAAGGCCAGGCGTGCGGGCAAGCACTGTGCGCCTGGCCCTCAGGATGACAGGCTTTGGCCGTTAGGCTGGGCCTCAGGATGACAGGCTTTGGCGTTCGCCTTGGGCCCCGTATCGACCCATGCCCCTCCCCCACGCTTGGTGGAGAAGGGGCATGCATCACCAGAGCAACCACGGAGATATCGAGTCAGCCCTGATCGCTCCTGTTCCTTTACCGGCCCAGCAGCGACAGCGAGAGCGACACGCGCCAGAAGTTCTCGCTGAGCAGGGGATCCCCCCCGTCGCGCGTTCCCCGCTCGGCGGAAAGGTCGGCCGCGGCCGCGCCGCCGCCAAGGACCAGCCCGAAGCCGCCGGTGATCGCGCGCTCTTCGGAGAACTGGTCGCCTTCACCGGCGGCGAAGGGAAGCTGCGTCCATCGCACGCCCACCCGCACCGGCAGGGGGCGTCCGGCCAGGCCCAGCCCCTCGTATTCCAGCCCGCCCGACGCATGCATCACGTCTCGCGCGCCGCCCGACTGCGAGAGCGCCTCGTCGGCGGCGGACCAGCCCGACCAGCGGAACGAAGCCGCCACCAGCGCGTTCTGCGAGATGCGGGCGGTGGCCCCGGCGTCCAGCTTCAGGGGCAGCGCGTACGATCGCGACTCCACAGCGGAGTCGCCCGCCGCCGTCGCTGTAGCGGTCAGGTCGCCCGCGGCCGTAACCGCCGCCGCAACCGTCACCGCCGAGCCGCGGTAGCGCGCGCCCACCGAGACGCCGAGCCCCTCGTACTCGTAGTCGGTGCCCGTGGCCGACTCGAAGAGCCCGCCGTCGGGAAACGCGCGCGACACCGAATCGCGCAGCGCGCCCGTGTACAGGTCCAGCCCCACGCCCACGTCCAGCCGCGGCACCAGGATGTACGCCGCGCCCGCCCGGAACCGCGACAGGCCGCCGCGCGAGACGAAGCGGTCGCGCACGAAGCGGCGCTGGCCCGCGATGTCAAGCGAGTCCTCGATCACCGCCTCCCAGCTCTGGTCCAGCACCGCGGCGTACCCGATGGAGGCCACCAGGCGCGAGCCGAAGGGGAACGCCGCCTGGATGGCGGGAAAGCGCGCGGTAGTCACCCGGTCGGCCGAACCGTCGAGCGTAAAGGCGTCGGACTGCAGGGTCAGCGTTACGCCCGCCACGGGAAGCCCGGACAGCGCGGCCGGGTTCACCAGCGAGAAGTGCGGCCCCTGGAACCCCGCCGCGATGCCGCCCAGGGCGCGGCCGCGAGCGTCGACCGGCTCCAGCGGATAGCCCAGCGAGTACGCCGACAGCAGCGACTGCGCGCCGGCGGGGGCCGCGGCCAGCGCCGCCAGCAGCAGCGCGGAGCCCGGAATACGAAGGCGGATCATGGCAGTCGGCGGCGGGCGGGAAGCGTGTAGACGATGCGCAGCAGCGGATCGCCCCGGAAAAAGCCCACGCCGAAGGTGGGCGGCCCCGGACCCAGCTCGCTCAGCAGCGCGAAGGTGGTGGGCAGCGTATCGGCCGAGAACACCGTCTGCAGCGCCAGCCGGGTCAGCGGGATCACCGCCAGCGTGTCGGTCTTGGGATTGTAGAACACCGGCTGGTCCAGCAACCCGGCCGGGTCGCCCGGAGCGCAGCACCCCAGGGGAGCCCGGCGGCCCAGCTCCGGCTCGCTCACCCGCCGCAGGTGCAGGGGCAGCAGCCCCAGGGGACCGAACCCGTTGGGCACGTTCACCGGTTTCAACAGCAGTTCCACGGAGTTCAGCTGCACGTCGCGAAGCCCCACGTCGGCGCAGGCCTGCGGCGCCGCGCACCCGGGCACCCGCTGGTTCACGTCGATCTCCAGCAGGGTGCGGGCGCCCCGCACGCCGCCCGCCGCGAGGATGTTCGCGCCCGGCTCCGGCTGCTCGGGCGTGTACACCGTTGCCGCGTCGGTGCCGCTGGCGCTGATCACGAAGGTGGTGTCGGGGCGCGCGCTGTCGGGCCGCACGCGGGCGCGCAGCACGAAGCCGGTGATCTTCACCCTCGTTCCCGGCTCGGCACCCGTGATCACCACGCCCTTCGACGTGCTGTCGGCGAGCGCACGAACCGTGGCGGTGGTCAGCGGGAACACGAGCGAATCGCCAGCCGATCCCGCCGCCCGGGTGGCCTGGCTCAGCAGCGCGCCGCGTGTGCCGCCCGGCTGCGTAAAGGGCACCTCGACGCTGCCCGTGTCCACCGCCAGCTGCCAGGTGGCGCTGCCCGGGTCGTAGTCCTGGACACCCTGGAACACCCGCAGCGTAAACGGCGCGGTGGAAGCGGTGGTGTCCACCCGTACGACGAGCTCGCCCCCGGTGAAGGTGAACAGGCTGTCGGTACGCGACACGCCATCGCGCAGGTACGTAACCTGGCGCGGAAAGCCCAGGAAGCGGGCCAGCGCGTGCGCGTAGAGGCCCCCGTAGTTCTCGGCCACCGTCAGGTACGAGGCCGCGTGCACACTGGTGTACCCACTGTGCGAGCTGAGCACCCGGAAGAACTGCGACGCGGGCACCAGCACCTCGCGCGTCACGGGCTGGGCTTCCAGCGGAAACTCGCCCGGCAGCGTCGGCGTTTCGTCGGTGCAGGCGGCCGCGCCCGCGAGGAGCGCGGCGGCCAGGCCGAACAGGATAATACGGCGTTGCATCCGTCCAGAGGTCTTGCGTGTGGGTGCTTTCGCACCCGTAAAAGCGCGGCGGCCGAGAGCCGGCACACCTGGCCGGCTCCGGGCCGCCGACGCGCTTCAGGGTTCCTGCTACGCGGCGGAGGGGGTTTCCGTTCCCTGTGGAGGAAGGTACACCCGCGGCAGCCGCGTTCCCAACCCGGTGAGCACCTCGTACGAGATGGTCCCCGCCCGCGCCGCCACCTCGTCCACCGTGATCGCGGCATCGCGGTCGCGGCCGATGAAGGTGGCCACCTCGCCCGCCTCCACCTCCGGCAGGTCCGTCAGGTCCACCACGGTCATATCCATCGACACGCGGCCGCGGATGGGCACCTTGCGGCCGCGGACGATGGCCTCGCCCCCCGCCGTGCCCAGCGCGCGGGGGAGCCCGTCGCCGTACCCGATGGCCACCGTTCCCCACCGCTCTTCGCGGGTGGCCGTGTAGGTGGCCCCGTAGCCGCAGGTGCTTCCCGGCGGCACCTGGCGCACCAGGGCGATCCGGGCCCGCAGCGACGCCACCGCCTCCGGCGCGGCACCCGGGCCCGCCGATCCCCCATACAGGAAGATGCCGGGCCTCACCACGTCGCCGCCGTACCCGCCCCGGCGTACGGAGGCGGCGCTGTTGGCGGAGTGGATCACCCGCCGCCCGGGCGCCGCCGGCAGCCGCTCCAGCGCGTCCAGCAGCCGCGCGTGCTGCTCATCGGTCGGCGCCAGGTCCGGCTCGTCGGCGGAGTGGAAGTGCGTAAAACACCCTTCCCACGCCAAAAGGTCCGCGGCGGCCTCCATCACCTCGCGGCCCCATTCCGCGGCGCCGGCCGCCGGAAAGCCGGCGCGCCCCATTCCCGTGTCGATCTCGGTGTGGAACGCCAGCCGCCGTCCCACGGCGCGGGCGGCCTCTGCCCAGCGACGGACGGCCGCGGTTTCGGACAGGGCGAGCGTAAGGTCGGCCTGGGCCGCGCGGGCGTATTCGCCGGGGGGCACCGGGGCGAACACCACGGCGCGCCCCCGCCACCCCAGCCGCCGGAGCTCTTCGCCCTCGGCGACCGCGGCGACGCCGGCGGCCCACAGCTCGCGTTCGGAAAGCTCGCGGCGCACCATCTCCAGGACGGGGCCCATCCCCAGCCCATAGGCGTTGGCCTTGAGCATGGGAAGCGCGGCCGATCCCCGCGCCGCGTGCAGCACGCGCCGCAGGTTGCGCCGCAGCGCTCCCTCGTCCACCTCTACCCAGGCCCGGGAAACCCCGGTTGACGGATCAGTCACAAGCCGCGTATTCTAGGCCCATCGTGAGTGACTCGCAAGCCGAAAACAGCCTTCCCGCCACGCCTTCGGGCGGCGTACTGGACCGCGCGCTGGCGCTGGTGGAGTTCCTGCGCGCCGGCTGCCCGTGGGATGCCGCGCAAACGCCGTCGTCCCTCACGCGGTACCTGCTGGAAGAAGCCCACGAAGTGGCGGCCGCCATCGGCGCGGGCGACGCCGAGGCGCTTCGCGGCGAACTGGGCGACCTGCTGCTGAACGTGGCCTTCCAGGTGGTGATCGGCGAGGAGACAGGCACGTTTTCCCGGGAAGAGGTGGTCGCGGCGCTGGAGCAAAAGATGCGCCGCCGCCATCCCCACCTGTACGGCCTGGGACCGGCGGAAGACTGGGACACGCTCAAGCGGCGCGAGCGGGGTGAAAGCCCGGCCGGCAGCGTTCTGGACGACGTTCCCGCGGGGCTGGACCCGCTGCTCCGCGCCTTCCGCGTGCAAGACCGGGTGTCCCGCGTGGGTTTCGACTGGGACGACCCGCGTGGCGCGTGGGAAAAGGTGCGCGAAGAAACCGACGAGGTGGGGCGCGAGCTCGACGAGGCCCACCCGGAGCGGCTGGAAGACGAGCTGGGCGACCTGCTGTTCGCCGCCGTCAACCTGGCCCGCCTGGCGGGGGCCCACCCCAGCACCGCCCTGGCCCGCGCCAACGCCAAGTTCGAGCGCCGCTTCCGGGCGCTGGAGGGGCTGGCCGGCGAGCGGGGCGTCGTCTTCGGGCAGGCCACGCTCGCCGAGCTCGACACCCTGTGGGACGAGGTGAAGCGCCGCGAGCGCGCGGCCTCCGCCGCGGGCGCGCCGTGACGCGGGCCGCCGGCCGCGCGTCCTCCCTCCCGTCCCGCCGGAGCGCCTGGCCCGGACGTCCATCCACCCGCCGACTCGGATGAGCCTCAGGCAACGGATCGTGCTCACCCTGCTGGGGATCGCCATCATCCTGGTGATCCCCGCCGCGTACGGGCTGCTGGCGCTGCAGCAGGTGCACTCCGCCGTGCACACCCTGCAGGGGCGCGACGTAGGGGCCATTAACGCCCTCAGCGACGTGCGCAACGGCGTCGAGGCAGCCAATGACGCCCAGGTGCGCTACTCGGCGCTGGGCGGCATCGGCGAGGCGCAGGACTTCGCCGCCCTGGAGCAGCGGCTGGACAGCGCCTCGAACGCCGTGTCGGGGGGGCTGGCGACGCTCAGCCGGGGCGCGTACGGGCGCTCGTCGGCGCGCGTGGCGGCGCTGTGGGACAGCACGCGGGCCTTCGCCCAGCAGGAGCGCGCGCTCATCCGCGCGGGCGACCGCGACGGCGCCGCGGCCCTGCGCCGCCAGGCCGTCACCCCCGCCTTCCAGCGGATGGCCGCCTCGCTGGAGCCGGTGGGAGTGGAGATCGACCGGCAGACGGAGCGCGAGGTGCAGCGGGCCGAGGGCGTGGCGCGCCGATCCACCAGCACCACCCTGGCGGCGCTGGCGGCGGCACTGGTGCTGACGCTGGTGCTGGGAACCTGGCTCACCCGCACCCTGCTGCGCCCCGTGGGCGAGCTGCGCCGGGGGATGGCTAACGTGGCGGAGGGCGACTTTGCGCCCAACGTGCGCATTCCCGTGGAGCGGCCCGACGAGCTGGGCGACCTGGCCCGCTCGTTCGACACCATGACCACGCGGCTGCTGGAGCTTGACCGGTTGAAGGCCGAGTTCGTGTCGGTGGCCTCGCACGAGATCAAGACGCCGCTCAGCGTGATCCGTGGCTACGTGACGCTGCTGGCCGACGGCATCTACGGCCCGGTGAACGACCGGCAGAAGACCACGCTCGAGGCGGTGAACGCGCAGACCGACCGGCTGACGCGGCTGGTGCACCGCCTGCTGGACGTCAGCCGCTTCGAGGCCGGCGGCGGACGGCTGGAGCTGCGTGACATCGACCTGGGGGCGTTTTTCCGCGAGCTGACCAGCGGGTTCCAGGTGCTGGCGGGGCAGAACGGCATCGAGTTTCCCGTGCGCCTGGCCGACGACCTTCCCACGACCATCCACGGCGACGAGGACCGGCTGAACGAGGTGCTGGGCAACCTGCTGTCCAACGCCTTCAAGTTCACCTCCAAGGGCGGCACCATCCGGGTGGATGCGCAGCGGTGCGACGGCGGGATCTGCGTGGAGGTGGAGGACACGGGCGTGGGCATTCCGCCCGACCAGCTGCCCCGCGTCTTCGAAAAGTTCTACCAGGTGGACAACGACGCCCAGCCGCGGTCGGTGGGATCGGGGCTGGGCCTGGCCATTTCGCGCGAGATCGTCGAGGCGCACGGGGGCACGATCACTGCAGAAAGCCAGGTGGGCCGGGGCACGCGCTTCAGCGTGTTTCTCCCGGAGCGGCCGCCCGTTCAGAAGGCGGCCTGATCGCCCGACTTTTTACGCGTCCGCCTGTGAGAACCGCGTTTTCCGTTCTGTGCCTGGTCCTGTTTTCCGCCTGCGCCTCCGGCGGACGTGGCGGCGCCGAACCCGGCGCGCCCAGCCGCGACCTGCTGTGGCGGCAGGCGCACCAGGCCATGCACCAGGACTCGGCGCGCATCGCCCTGGCTGCCTTCCAGCGGCTGGCGGCGGAGCACCCCGGCACGCTCGAGGGCAACGAGGCGCGCTTCTACCTGGGCACGCTGTACCTGGACCCGCGCAACTTCGACGCGCCTCGGGCATCTGAGCACCTGGAGATGTACCTGGCCGCCGACACCATGGGCGGGCGGCAGGCCCGCCGCCCCGAGGCGGTGCGCCTGCTGTTGCTGTCGCGCAACCTGGTGCTTCCGTGCGAGCAGCGGACGGGTGGCCTGCGCTGCGAGCCCGCGGTGGTCACGCGGCGCACGCCGGGCGAAACGGTGGTGGTGCGAGACGGCGACCAGTCGGCCGAGGTCGCGCGCCTGCGCCGTGAGGTCGCGGAGCGCGACGGGACGATCCGCGAGCTTCGCGAAGAGCTTCAGCGGATTCGGAACACGCTGGCGCCGCGGCCCAGGTAGGGAAGTGCGTGAGTGCGTGAGTGCGTTAGTGCGGAAGTGAAAGGAGCGCGATCCGGTCAGGGTCGCGCTCCTTCTCGTTCCGTGGCCCTCCTCCGTGACCTCCGTGCCCTCCGTGTGAGGCCCCGTCGTTCGTTCCTCGTCCACGCCGCACGAGTTGCGATTAACCGAATCGAAACCGAAACCAGGGTACCGGATCGGGGTACTAACGATGTCGGCAACTGTGGACATTCGGGGAGGTGAGCGGATGATGATGATCGACATCGAGCGGGCGGGCGGCATCGAGACGGGGCGGCTGGAGCGCTGCCTGGGGCTCGCCGCCGAGCGGGTGGGACCGGGGCGGTACCGCGTAGACGGCGGAACGGAGCCGCACTGGGTAGACCTGCGGTCGCGCCTGGTCCCGCGCTGCGACTGTGGCGACCACCTGTGGCGGGAGCGGGTGTGCAAGCACATCCTCGCCGCCCTCCTCCGCGAAGGCGACGAGCGCGTGATCCGCGAGATCAGCGGCCTCGTCCGCCAACTCCGCGACCGCGTCCGCGCGGCGTGAAGGCATCGCTCCCCGTCGACGGTGCGCGGGTTGCAAGCATCCGCCGCCAACCAGGGCGGACGTACCTCAGCGCGGAGCGGGTGGGATGATGACGGTGGCGACGATCGGGTACGAGGGCACCACGGTGCCTGCCTTCCAGGAAGCGCTGCGCGAGGGCGGCGTGGATCTGCTGGTGGACGTACGCGCAGTTGCCAGCTCGCGGCGGCCGGGTTTCGCGAAGACACGGCTGGCGGCCAACGTCGAGGAACTGGGGATCGAGTACCTGCACCTGCGGGGCCTGGGCACTCCGGCCGAGGGACGCTCCGCGGCGCGGGCCGGGCGGCACGAGGAGATGCGCGAGATCTTCATGGAGCACCTGGCCACGCCGGCCGCGCAGGACGAGCTGCATCGCCTTGCCGACATCGTCCGCTCCGGCCGCCGCGTGTGCCTACTGTGCTTTGAAGCGGACCCTGCGCACTGCCACCGCAGCATGGTCGCCGCCGCCCTCGCCGACCTGATGCCCATCGAGATCCGTCACCTCGCGGCCCAGCTCGATCCCGACTGAGGGAGTTCACAGACGCCGACGGACGCTCGATGTCATCCCGAAGGAGCGCCCGCCCCGATCTGCCGATACGCCGAACTCCGCAGCGACTGAGGGATCCGCCACACACGCCGCGATCCGAACGTATCCATGCCTACTCCGGAATCCGTTCCTCTTGCGGATCGAGAGCATGATACGAGTCAGCCGCGGCTGTGGAGCGCTCCGGACTGCTGTGTGGCGGATCCCTCAGTCGCTGCGTACTACCTTCACGCGTCAGGTCTCCCGGGGCCGCTCCATCGGGATGACATTGGCGGCGCGGCGAGCTGCTTTTCACGGCGCGTCCAGCGTGTCCGCTCCATCGGGATGACAGTGGCGGTGACTGCGGGGCTGTGACGCACACGTGACGGTGGCTTAATCGATCGATAATCCGCGGGCGATTCCGCTGGGCGATCTACGGCCATATCTTTGTGGGCGTTGAGGTTGCGGGGTCCGGATGATAGACCTGTGCGGCCCGGCAGTTGCAATACGATAGTGAGCAGTGGGGAGTAGCCGCCGGCGCGTGCAGCGCGCCGGACCGGCGGCCGTCAAGACGGGATCGGACACGATCCCCGGCCGCCGGACGGGAAACCGGGCGAGACCACCGCGGACCTCTGGTTCCGTGGTAGGGTCTCGCCCTTTTTTGTGTCTCGCAGCGGGAGAAAGCCGATGGTTGCGTACGTGATCTGGACGACGCTGGTAGGGCTGGCGGGGGCCGCGCTGATGCGGTGCCGCGACCGGCAGCCGCGGCTGGTGCCCGTGCCCGTGCGGGCCAGGCGCCCGCGCTGAGGTGAGTGGCGGGTCCGGGCATGTGCCCGGGCCCATGTTGAACCAGGGAGACGACGACGAAAGATGAACAACATCAAGGTCTTCGCGCTGATGGCCGGCCTGACGGCGCTGTTCGGCGCGGTGGGAGCCATGATCGGCGGCCAGGCCGGGATGCTGATGGCGCTGGCGTTCGCCGGGCTGATGAACGTGGTGATGTACTGGGGCTCGGCGTCGATGGTTCTGCGCATGTACGGCGCGCAGGTGGTCACCGAGCGCGAGGCGCCCGAGCTGTACGCGATGGTCGACCGGCTTCGGCAGCGCGCCGGGCTGCCCATGCCCACGGTGGCCATCGCCCCGCACGCGCAGCCGAACGCCTTCGCCACGGGACGAAACCCGGAAAACGCGGTGGTCTGCGTGACCGAGGGGCTGATGAAGCTGGTGACGCGCGACGAGCTGGAGGGCGTGGTGGCGCACGAGCTGGCGCACATCAAGAACCGCGACATGCTCTTGCAGACGGTGACGGCCACTATGGCCGGCGCCATCAGCAACCTGGCGCAGTTCGGGCTGTTCTTCGGCGGGGGCGACGAGGATAGCAATCCGTTCGCGGCCATCCTGCTGGCGATCCTGGCGCCCATCGCGGCGATGATCATCCAGTTCGCCATCAGTCGCCAGCGCGAGTTCAAGGCCGACGCAGTGGGCGCCGAGATCTGCGGCCGTCCCCTGTCGCTGGCCAGCGCCCTGCAGCGCCTGGAGGCGGGCGCGCGGCACGTGCCGATGCACGTCAGCCCCGCGGTGGCCCCGCTGGCGCAGGTGAACCCGCTTCGCGGCGGGGGGATCGGAAAGCTGTTCAGCACCCACCCGCCCACCGAGGAGCGCGTCGCCCGCCTCTCGGAGCTGGCTACGGGGATGCGCCTCGCCGCCTGACGCTGGAAGCAGGAACGGAATCGACGCGCTCTTCCCGGAGAGCGCGTCGATTTTCTTTTCCGCACTAACGCACTCACGCACCAACGCACTTCCCCGTCCGCGCACTTTCACCCGCCGTGCCCCGGTGCTAACTTGCGGGCATGATCACGCCCCCCCGCTCCGCACAATGACGCACGTCATCGCCGTACCTCCCACGCTGGACAGCGACGCCTTCGACCAGATGATCGCGAGCGCGGCCGAGGGCGGCGACGCGCGCCTGCTGTTCGACGGGCGCCACCTGCGCTTCGCCGATCCGTACGGCATGGTGGGGCTGCTGGCGCTGGGGCAGCACTTTACGCGCGACGGGGTGAAGCCCATCCTCCACTTTCCCCAGTCGCCCGAGGTGGGAAGCTACTTCACGCGGATGGGGTTCGTGGCAGCGGCCGACGCGGCGTTCGAGATGGTGGATGCACCGCGCCCGCGGGCCAACGACGGCTCCAGCGTGCTGCTTCCCATCACCGTGATCGACACGCACGAGGACGTGCACGGGGTGATCGAGGCGCTGAACGAGCACCGGATCAGCACCCTTCTTTCGGAGCAGCTGGGCTACTCGCGCGCCGACGCCATCGCCTTCAGCATGCTGCTGAGCGAGGTTTCGCAGAACATCATCGAGCACGCCGGCGCGCCGGGGTGGGTGGGCATCCAGACGTACCGCCGCTGGCGCCGCATCGACAAGCGCGTGGTGGTGATCGCGGTGATGGACCTGGGCACCGGCTTCCGGGGATCGCTGGAGCGCGAGCACAGCAGCCGCTTCGGCGACCGCTGGGGCGACGCCACCGCGCTGGAGGCGGCGTTCATCCACGGCGTCACGCGCTTTCGCGACCCGGGACGTGGGCAGGGCCTCAAGCAGATCCGCAAGAAGGTGGGCCGGTGGGGCGGCAAGATCGCCATCCGCAGCGGCACGGCGCGCATCTCCGACGTGCCGGACTGGGACGATTCGCCGCCCATGGCCACGGAGCTGGCCGACTTTCCCGGCTCGCAGATCCTGATCGTCCTTCCGGCCAAGCCGCCAGCGCCTCCCGCGGAACCCGCGGCGCGCCCAGCAGCCAGACCTGGACCCGTCCGCCGCTAGGCGCGACGCACTTACGCACTCCCGAACTCACGCACTCTCATGAGCACCGTTACGTTCCAGACCAACAAGGGCACCTTCACCGCCGAGCTGTACGCCAACGAGGCGCCCGGCACCGTGCAGAACTTCACCAAGCTGGTGAAGGACGGCTACTACGACGGCATCATCTTCCACCGCGTGATCCCCGACTTCGTGGTGCAGGGCGGCGACCCCATCACCAAGGAAGCGGGCGGCGTGAACAACCCGCGCGTGGGCACCGGCGGCCCGGGCTACAACATCAAGTGCGAAACCCAGGGCAATCCGCACCGCCACGAGGTGGGCGCCCTGTCGATGGCCCACGCCGGCAAGGACACCGGCGGCAGCCAGTTCTTCATCGTGCTCAGCGAGCAGAACACGCGTCACCTGAACGGCGTGCACACGGTGTTCGGCAAGGTCACCGAGGGGCTGGACGTGATCTTTCAGCTCGCCAAGGGTGACAAGATGGAGACGGTGACCGTCAGCGACGGCGCCGCGGCCTGACGGCCATGCTTCAAGGGCGCAGGATCGCTCCGCTTCCCATCGACCTGTACCGCGCTGCCCGCCGCTCGGTGACTTCGCTCTTCAGCAACCTGGTGACCCGCCCCACGGGGCGGGCCATCCGCACCGGGGTCGAGAGCCAGCTCGCCGAGATGGAGGACCGCGAGGTCACCTTGTCGATCCTGGACTTTTCGCAGGTCCGGGTGCTGGACTATTCCTGCGCCGACGAGATCGTCGCGAAGCTGCTGCTGCGCTACCTGGGCGACGAGCGCCCGGGCGAGGCGTTCTTCGTCGTCCGCAACGTGCAGGAGCACCACGTCGAGGCCATCGAGGCCGTGCTGGAGCGCCACGGCCTGCTCCTGGTGGCCATCCAGGACGAGGGCGACGTGGCGCTGCTGGGCGAAGCCGATGCCACGCAGCGCGCGGTGTGGGACGCCCTGGTGCGCCGCGGCCGCGCCAGCCGCGCCGACCTGGCCGACGACACCGGCGTGGCCCGCGAGGCGGTGACCGCCGCGCTGGCGCACCTCTATCTGAAGCGGGTGGCTGCCGTGCACGTGGACGGCACCATCTCGCCGTTGTCCGCCTTCGTCGTGCAGGAGGGATGATGCCGCACCCGGCCGGCCCCGGTACCCAGGCCATCCACGCGGGCGACCCCGCGCCGCGCCCCAACGCGCCGGTGGTGAACCCCATCGTCACCAGCACCACGTTCTACATGGACGCGGAGGGCCGGGGCGACCTGCTGTACACGCGCTACGGCAACGGCCCCAACCACCAGGTGCTGGAGGCCCGCCTGGCCGCCCTGGACGGCGGCGACGACGCCCTCGCGGTGGGCAGCGGGATGGCGGCCATGGCCTGCGCGCTCCTTTCCCTGCTGCAGGCGGGCGACCACGTCGTGGCTACGGACGCCATCTACGGCGGCACCCGCGCGCTGCTTTCCACCGAGCTGTCGCGGCTGGGCATCCAGACCACCTACGTGGACCTGTTCTCCCCGGAGTGGACGGAGGCGCTGCGTCCCGAGACGCGCGTGGTGCTGGGCGAGTCGGTATCCAACCCCATTCTGCGCGTGCTGGACGTGGCCACGGTCGCCCGGGCGGCGCAGGCGCACGGGGCGGCGCTGGTGATCGACAGCACCTTCACGTCGCCCCTCAACTTCCGCCCGCTGGAGCACGGGGCGGACCTGGTGATGCACAGCGCCACCAAGTACCTGGGCGGCCACAGCGACGTGACGGCGGGCGTGCTGGTGGGCAGCGCCGCGCGCATTGGCGAGGCGCGCAAGCGGGCGCGCGTGTGGGGGCCCGTGCTGGACCCGCACGCGGCGTGGCTGCTGGAGCGCGGGATCAAGACGTTGTCGGTGAGGATGGAGCGGCACAACCGCAACGGCGCGGAGATCGCCCGCTGGGCGCAGGAGCGGCTCGAGATCGCCCGCGTCATTCACCCCTCCCTGCCCTCGCACACGGACCACGAGACGGCGGCGCGCATCCTGGACGGGTTCGGCGCGATGCTGGGGATCGAGCTACGGGGCGGCGGGCCGGCGGCGACGCGGTTCGTCCGCGCGCTGCAGCTGGCGAAGCTGGCGCCCAGCCTGGGCGGGGTAGAGACGCTGGTGTCGGAGCCGCGCCACACGTCGCACGCGGCGATGACGCCCGCGGAGCGCGCTGCGAACGGCATACCCGACGGCTTCGTCCGCATCTCCCTGGGTATCGAGGACGCCGCGGACCTGATCGCCGACTTCGACCAGGCCCTGCGCGCGGCTGACGCCGGGGAGACCGAGCGCGAAGCGGCCGACTGAACAAAAAAGCACGCGCAGAGCCGCAGAGGCGCCGAGAGGACGCGGAGTTCTCTCGGTTCCTCTCTCTGCGGCTCTGCGCCTCTGCGTGAGGCCTTCTTTGTTTTCTTGAAGACGCACGAAAGGGCGCCGGAGACCCCTGGTCCCCGGCGCCCTTTTGATGCAATCACAGCGCCTCAGCCGTCCCGGCGCAGGCGCTTCAGCCAGGCGGGCACCTCGGTGCCGGCGCCCTCGTAAAGCACCGCGATGCGGTCCAGAAGCTCGGCGCGTGCGGTCGGCTGCTGCTCGTCGGGAAGCCCGTCCAGCAGAATGGCCAGCGCGGCCAGCACCGTGTCTTCCGAGAACTCTCCCCGGCTGGCGCCCCGGTTCACGTACCACGCGGTGAGCTTGCGCAGCGTGCTTCGGTAGGGCGACGTCCCGTTGATGAAGTGCTGCAAGCCCATGGGGCTCATCGGGATCGCCCGCGCCACGGCACGCAGCGACTGTTCGGAGACGGCGCGGCGCGCCGCCTCGCGGATGGCCTCGATGGGCACCCGCCGGGGATCAGGCGGCGTCATTCGCCACCCTGCCCGGGACCGCGGCCCTGTAGCCGCCGTCCAAACCGTTTATCTCTAGTCTTTGTACACTGGATAGTCTATCGCCCTCGCGCGCCGTTAACAAGAGGCGCTTTCCGGCTCGCCCCAACGGGACAATGTTTACGCCGTGCACGCCCTCCGCGCGGCTTCGGATCGCAGAAACCGGCGGATGCAAAACGGGGCCGCTCCTCACGTGGAGAAGCGGCCCCGTCCTGCGTGCCGGGCGCAAGGCCCGGCGGCGGATCTCAGCCTTCGATGCTGCGGATGATCCGCTGCGCCTCGGCCGAGAAGCGCGCCGCGTCGTCGCCCGAGATGCGGCCCGTGCGCTGCGCCGCTTCCAGCTCGTTGATGAACGCGCCCAGCTGGTTGACGGCGGCGCCGTCGTTGCCGCGGGCAAGGGACTGCTGTGCCGCGCGGAGCTTGGCGGTCAGCGAAACCTCTTCGCCGCGCTGCAGGTTGGCGTTCTGCACCGCGTTGATCAGCGCGGCCGCGCCCTGTTCCGGCGACTGCACCGTCACCGTCGAGGTCCGCACGCCTTCGGCGCCGTCGTCGTCGGTCACCCGCACCGTCACGGTGTAGGTGCCGGCCGACGTGTAGCGGTGCGCGAGGGCGAACGATCCGCCGTCGAGCGCCAGCGCACGCGCGCCCGAGCCGTCGCCGTAGTCCACGATGGCGGTGAAGGTGTCGTCGCCTGCATCGGCGAAGGTGCCCGCCGCCGTGTAGCTCTCACCGCGCAGCAGCGCCGCGCCGCCGAACGCCGCCACCGTGGGCGCCGCGTTCATCACCGTCACCACCGTGGTGGCCGTGTCGGCCGCGCCGTACTCGTCGCTGACGATCACCGACACCGGGTAGGTGCCGTTGTCCGTGTAGACGTGCACCGGGCGGGCGCCCGTGCCGGTGGCGCCGTCGCCGAAGCTCCACTCGTACGTCAGCGCGTCGCCATCCGGATCGGTCGAGGCCGAGGCGTCCAGCGTCACCGACGAGCCCTCGATGCCGATGTACGGCCCGTCCGTGGCCGCCACCGGGGCGCGGTCGTTGGCCTCGACGATGCGCTCGATGGCGTTCGGAAGCTTGTCGAGCAGGTCGTAGCCGGTGCGCGCCTCGATCTGGTCCACCGTCACGGCGTACATCTCCCACGGGTTGTTGCGCGTCCCGCGGGCGGCGGCCGTGTCGTTGGGCATGCGGATGGCCAGCACCTGCACGTCGCCCGTGCCGCGCACGTCGTTCAGCCCCTCGCCGCCGTCCATCACCACGGCCACCTTCCAGGTCCACTCGGGGATCTGCACCCGGCCCTGGCCCTTGAGCGTGACCGGGTTGGCCGAGTACTCGCCGCCGGCCACGACGTAGATCTCCTTGCCCTGCTGGCGGGCCAGGTCGTTCAGGTGGTTCTCGAACTTGCTCCAGGGGCCCTGGTTGCTCTCACCGGCCTGCGGAAGGATGTTCGTCAGCAGGAAGGTGCTGGCGTTCTCCTGGTCCGTGGTGGTGCGGCTTTCGGACTGCACCATGTGGCCGCGGTCGTACCCGCCGTTGCGGTAGTCGAAGTCCACCACGCGGTAGGTGCCCGTGGGCAGCGTCTGGTCGGCGCTGAAGCAGTCGCAGCGCGGCGCGGCGCCGAACTGCGTGGCGTTGATGTTCCAGCTCACCCAGTTGGGCCCGCCGCGCGTTTCGCTGTACGAGGCGGCGAACTGCGGCTTGCTCAGCAGCACGCCGGCCGCCGCCGGGGTGCCGAACTCCACGTGGTTGCGGTAGACGGCCGGGGTGGGCGCGGTGCCGGGGAGAATGGTGATCTGCGCCGTGCCCGACACGCCGTTGGGGGCCGTCGCGGTGACGGTCACCGTTCCGGCCGAGACGCCGGTGATGTAGCCCATGGAGTCGACGACGGCCACGGACGCGTCCGACGTGGTCCACGTGTACGCCGGGGGCGGCGAGACGACGGTGTTGAAGGCGTCGCGCGCCGTGGGGAACGCCGGCTTGGTGTAGCCCGCCGGAACCGAGCGCGGGGTGTTGATGCTGATGCTGATGGAAGCCACCACACCCGGCTGGCCGCCGCCGCCGGTGGAGCTGTTGGCCGCGCCCGGCGTGCCCTTGTCGCCCCCCGCGCCGAAGAAGGCCGTCGAGGTGAACCAGTTGGTGCCCGCGCCGGCGTCGGTGTTGTCGGCCGCCGCGTCGATCACGGAGCGCGAGGCGCCGCGGGGGGCGGTGACGGCCCAGTCCACCGAGTCGGCGGTGGCGCCGGCGCCGTCCTTGAGCACCAGGTGGTCGGAGCTGTTGCCCAGGTTGACGTTGGCGAAGACGTGGCCCACGGCCACGCCGCCGTTGGTTACGGAATCGGCGTTGCGCCCCAGCACCAGGTAGCCGTTGGCCGGCACCGTCACGGCGGTGGTGATGGTGTGGCCCGCGTCGCCGCGCGACACGATCTTCCATCCCTGCAGGCTCACGGGCGCCGCGGTGCGGTTGACCACCTCGAACCACTCGCCCTTGTCGTCGAGCACGGCGTTGGGGTCGGCCAGGATCTCGTTGATGACGATGGCGCCGGTGCCCGTGGAGGGGGGCGGCGGCGGCGGGGTGGTGGTGGAGCCGTCGTTCACCGCCCCGGGGGTGCCCTTGTCGCCCAGGCCGTACGTGCTGGTGGCCGTGGCCCAGTTGCTTCCGCTCATCACCACGTTGTCGGCGGCGGCGTTCACCACGCCGCGCGTGGCACCCGTGGGAGGCGACGTCGTGCCCCAGGCCACCGAGTCTACCGAGGCGCCCGAGGCGTCGCGCAGGGCCAGCCAGTCGGTGGTGCCGTTGGCGAGTGTGAAGGTGGAGCGGTAGGCGTGCGCGGCGTTCAGGCCGCCGTTCTTGGTGACGTCGCCGCTGCGCGCCAGCACCACGAACCCGCCCGCGGGAACCACCACGCTGGCGGGGATCACGTACGCCGCGTCGTTGGCCGAGGCCAGCGTGTATCCCTTCAGGTCCACGTCCGCCGCGCCGGGGTTGTAGACCTCGAACCATTCGCCGAAGTCGTCGAGCACCGCGTTGGGGTTGGGCATCACCTCGTTGATGACCAGGCCGGTGGCGGCAGCCGCCTGGACGTCCAGGCGCGCGGTGGGCGCAGTCGCCGTGTCCTGCGTACAAGCGGAAAGCAGCACCACACCAAAAAATGCGGCCCCGAGGACACGCAGCGTCGAAAGGCTCATGGGGATTCTGGAAAGGAGGGCGAAAAGGATCGCGCCTCCGATTGGAGGCGCGGAACCCGTCAGGGATAGATGACAAAGATACCATCCCCGACACCGGATTTCAAGCCCCCACATCAGACGTATCTCGTACCGGTGCATCACTTTACGAGTAACGGTCAGGTCTCGACCGCCACTGTTTCCAGCCCGGCCAGGTTCCCCTTGCCGTCTCCCCCGACGACGTAGCAGCGAACCTCGATTTTGCCCAGGCGGTACACCGTCGCGCCGCGGAGCCGGGTGCGGAGCAGCTCCCGCAGTGCCTCGTAGCGCGGGCGGATGGCCTGGGCCTGCGCGTCCCACGGATCGCTGGTTTCCGTGTGTCCGGTGAAGAAGTGGTCCAGCGACCGCTCCTCCACCGGAGAACCGTCTGGCTCGCAGAGGAGCCGCGCGAATTCGTCCACGCCGGGTGGATTGTCGCCGGCGCCAGGGAGAAAGAAGAACGAGAAGGGGCGATCGGATTCGCTGCCGTACGTGAGCCCCGCCGAGGCGGCCTCCATCTCACGCTTTAGTTCATCGGGATCGGGCTGGGCCATGGATTGGACTCCGCTGGAAGTAGGTGGGATGCTGTCCCCTGCCTCGGGGCGTTCCGCCGCCGCGCCTGTCATCCGGCGTGGACAGCCGCGCAGGGCGAAAATGAGGCTGGCGGAAGGGACATCGCCTTGACACACAATCACTTGCGGCGGGAACACACGCGCGGGCGCTCCGGTTGCGCATGGAGCCAGGCGACGGCGGGATGGACAGCCCGCCGGCGGCGCCCCTCCGGCGCTCCCATTCAAGCTTACAGCGAGACACCCCGATGCCCCGATTCCGCACCCTGATCTTCGCCGCCGCCGCCCTTGTGGCGCTGGCCTCGTCCCACACCCCGGCGCATGCGCAGTCCTCCACCGCCCAGTGGCGCGGCAGCCGCTCCGAGCGGCTGATCGACCGCGCCGTGCGGTACTACGGCTACAACCCCAACCGGCTGACCCGCGAGCAGTCCCGCGCCATCGACCTGACGTGGGTGGATCTGCTGGGGCCCGGCGCGCGGCGCGGGACGCTCACCGCCACGCAGGCGACGGCCATCGTGTACATGGCCCTGGTGTTTCCGCACGAGGAGCAGGCGGGCGGCGGATACCCGGACCGGCCGGACTACGAGGACCGGCCTGGCTACCCCGGCGGCTCGCGCCCGCCGTACTGGGGCCGCGAATGCGTGCAGATGCAGTCGCAGGCCTACGAGCTGGGCAACCTGGTGTCGGCGTCGGAGACGCAGACGGGGCTGTTCGTGATGGACCCGGAAAAGAGCCGCGCCCGCACCCTGGCGCGGCAGATCCAGCAGAACGCCATCGAGTGCCGCGCCACCGCCGTCGCCGACCGCGCGGGCGACGTGCTCACCGCCCTCTCGGCAAACCTTCCCGCCCGCACCGACGTGGCGCGACGCGTGGACGTGCTGAAGCAGGAAATCCGCGACGCTTCGCCGGACCGGGGCGGCCGCTACTGACCCCTGGACGACGGAGGCCGGGCGCCCCTGGAGGGTGCCTGGCCTAGTTCTTCGCGGCAGAGTCGGCCGGCAGGGGGCCGACGCCCTTTCCCTGGTAGCTGCCTCCGCCGTGGGCGCGGGGCCCCAGGACGCGCGCGCCGTAGCCGTTCTCCGGGTCCTTCCCCCGCTTGAGCGCACGGTCGACGGCGTTCTCGCCGCGGTTGTAGGCGATGACCCCCAGCCGCACCGCGTCGTTCCCGTACTTGTCGTAGCGCTCGATCATCTCGCGCAGGTAGCCGAAGCCCAGCCGCATGTTGGTGTTGGGGTCCATCAGCTCCCGGCTGGTGTCGATCTCGGGATTGATGGCGCGTGCGGTGCCGGGCATCATCTGCACCAGCCCCGCGGCGCCGCCCTGCCCCACCGCCCCGGGGTCGAACACGCTCTCCACCCGGATCAGGCGAAAGCCCAGCTCCGGGTCCAGCCCCACCTCGGCCGCGGCGTCGTAGACCATCCGCGCCATGGTGTTGGTGATGTTGTAGCGGGCCACCATCTGGTCGCAGAGAATCTCGCGCGGATCGGCCTTCTTTTCGACCACCCGCTCAAGGTACGGCGTCTTCACGAGCCGGGGGGTGCGCGGGGCGGCCACGCGCAGCTCGCGCAGGCTGTCGGGCACGCCCGCGGCCGGCGCGAAGGCCCGAGACACGCCCGCGGTGGAACGTGCGAGGGCGATGCCGGCGATGAGGATCAGCGGAAGCAGCGCCAGCATCCACCGCGGGATGCCGGCCAGCCCATACTTCGACGACCCGCTGGGTCGGGCAGTGTCGGTCACGGTCCATCTCCTCCGTTTTCCGAACCGTCCATCCGAACGGTGTGGCGCGGCCCACCCGGAGCAAATCCGGGACCGGCGGCCAGGCCGCCGGTCCCTCTCCTCGTCCGATCCCGTCCCTACAGTTCGATCTGCGCGCCCAGCTCCACCACGCGGTTCGGCGGCAGCCCGAAGAACGACGTGGCGCTGCGGGCGTTGCGCGACATCACCGAGAACAGGCGCTCGCGCCAGATGGCCATCCCCCGCTTCTTGGACGCGATCAGCGTTTCGCGACCCAGGAAGTAGCTCGTTTCCATAGTCTTCAGCGGCAGGTCGGGGTTCTGGATGGCCGCCAGCGCCGTGGGGATGTCGGGGTTCTCGGTGAAGCCGTAGCGCAGGATCACGCGGTACAGGCCGTGGCTCAGCTGCTCCACGGTGGTGCGCTCGCTGTCGTCGACGAAGGGAACCTCCTCCGTTTCCACCGTCAGCAGCACCACGCGCGCGTGAAGCACCTTGTTGTGCATCAAGTTGTGAAGCAGCGCCGGCGGCGTGCCCTGCGAGTTGCCGTACATGTACACGGCCGTGCCCGGAACGCGGGTGAACGCGTTCTTTTCCAGGTCGTCCATGAACATGGCCAGCGGCAGCGTGCGGCTCTGCAGCCGGTCAGCCAGGATCTGCCGTCCCGTCTTCCAGGTAGTCATGCAGACGAAGAACGCCGCGGCGATCACCAGCGGGAACCAGCCGCCATCCGGAATCTTGACGATGTTGGCCCCCCAGAAGCCCAGGTCCACGACCAGGAACCCGGCGCACAGCAGCCCCACCTTCCACCGCGCCCACCCGAAGCGCTGGCTGGCCACGAACGCGAACAGGATGGTGGTGAACACCATGTCCGTCGTCACCGCCACGCCGTACGCCGCCGCCAGGTTGCCGCTGGTGCGGAAGCCCAGCACCAGTCCGATGCAGGCGAACATCAGCAGCCAGTTGATGGACGGAATGTAGATCTGCCCGATCTGCCGCTCCGACGTGTGCTCGATGTGAAGCCGGGGCAGGTAGCCCAGCTGCACGGCCTGCCGCGTGAGCGAGAACGCCCCCGAGATCACGGCCTGCGAGGCGATCACCGTGGCCGCGGTGGTCAACGCCACCAGCGGATAGAGCGCCCACTTGGGCGCCATCAGAAAGAACGGGTGCTCGATCGCCGCCGGGTCGCCCAGGATCAGCGCCCCCTGCCCGAAGTAGTTCAGGATCAGGCAGGGGAGCACGATGGTGAACCAGGTCGCCTGGATGGGCTTCTTTCCGAAGTGCCCCATGTCGGCGTACAGCGCCTCGCCGCCGGTCACCACGAGGAAGACGGAGCCGAGGACGAAGAAGCCCGACCAGCCGTTGCGGGCAAAGAACTCGACGCCGTGCACCGGGTTGATGGCCCACAGCACCTCGGGCCGGCGGACCAGCTGGTTGAGCCCCAGCGCGCCCAGCGTGAGGAACCACACCAGCGTCACCGGCCCGAACACACGCCCGATGCCCGCCGTTCCCCGCGACTGCACCGCGAAGATGGCGACCAGGATGGTGATGGTGATGGGCAGCACGTACGGCGAAAAGAGCGGCGTGGCCACCTCCAGCCCCTCGACGGCGGAGAGCACGGAGACGGCGGGCGTGATCATGCTGTCGCCGTACAGCAGCGACGCGCCGAACAGCCCCACCAGCACGAGGACCCAGCGCCGGCTACCCGGCCGCATCCTGCGCTGCGGCGCCACCAGCGCGGTAAGCGCGATCATCCCGCCTTCGCCGCGGTTGTCGGCCCGCATCACGAAGAGCAGGTACTTGATGGAGATGACGAGGATCAGCGCCCAGAAGACCAGCGACATCACGCCCAGCACGTTGTCGCGCGTGGGCGACAGCCCGTAGTGGGGCCCGAGCGCTTCGCGGATGGCGTAGATGGGGCTGGTGCCGATGTCGCCGTACACCACGCCCAGGGCGGTGAGCGCCAGGACGTAGAAGTATTTGCCGGACGGTTCGGCGTGGGTGTTCGTGCTCACGGGATCCCGGGATGCGGACGCCCAGCGGCGCCCATTCGGTGCGCCGCCGGTTACGTAGCGGCCTTACAGCCGGTTTTGTGCCCACGCTCCACGACTGCTCCGGCTGCCAGGGCGCGCGACAACCTCGCGGGCGTGAAGGCCCGCGTCAACGCCGTATGAGCGAGAGGCCGCGCCCGTTGCGAGTTGCTGCCTGAAGCGGATGAATCGGCCCCGACAAAAGCGGAAAGCCTCCCCGACTGCGGGAGGCTTCACGTGGACCGTGCCGGAGCGCTACCGAATTCTCCCTCTCCCCTGCGAAGCGGGAGAGAGGGCCGGGGAGTGGGGGGCTCCCGCGGCATGCGAGGCGGCCCGTCGAACCTCGATCGAAGTCTCCCCTCTCCCGGCGCAGTTTGCCGGGGGAGGGGCCCACCCGCAGGATGCGAGGCGGCCCGTCGAACCCCGATCGAAGTTTTCCCCTCTCTCAGCGCCTCGCCGCACAGCGGAAGGACGTCAGTCGCTGTCGGCGCCGTCGGTGGCGGCGACGATCCCGCGCATCCCCAGCACCTCCTTGACGCGCGCCTCGATGTCGGCGGCGACCTGCGGGTTTTCCTGCAGGAAGCTCTTGGCGTTCTCGCGCCCCTGCCCCAGCCGCACGTCGCCGTACGAGAACCACGCGCCCGACTTGTTGATGACGTCCGACTCCACGCCCAGGTCCACCACGATGCCGTGATGGTCGATGCCCACGTTGAACATGATGTCGAAGTCCGCCTGCTTGAAGGGCGGCGCCACCTTGTTCTTGACGATCTTGGCGCGCGTCTTGTTGCCCACCAGCACCTCGCGGTCCTTGATGGACCCGATGCGGCGAATGTCGATGCGCAGCGAGGCGTAGAACTTCAGCGCGCGGCCGCCGGTCGTGGTCTCGGGGCTGCCGAACATCACGCCGATCTTTTCGCGGATCTGGTTGGTGAAGATCACCGTGGTCTGCGAGCGGTTGATGGCGCCCGTCAGCTTGCGGAGCGCCTGGCTCATCAGCCGCGCCTGCAGGCCCACGTGGCTGTCGCCCATCTCGCCCTCGATCTCGGCGCGGGGCACCAGCGCCGCCACCGAGTCGATCACCACCACCTCCACCGCGCTCGAGCGCACCAGCACCTCGGCAATCTCCAGCGCCTGCTCACCCGTGTCGGGCTGCGACACCAGCAGGTTGTCGACGTCAACGCCCAGCTTGCGCGCGTACTCGATGTCGAGCGCGTGCTCGGCGTCGATGAACGCGGCCACGCCCCCGGCCTTCTGCGCGTTGGCGATGACGTGAAGGCAGAGCGTGGTCTTGCCCGACGACTCCGGCCCGTAGATCTCGGTGACGCGCCCACGCGGGATGCCGCCGATGCCGATGGCCGCATCGAGGTTGATGGCGCCCGTGGGGATGGCCGTGATCGCCACCCGGGGGCCGTTGACCCCCATCCGCATGATGGAGCCCTTGCCGTGGGCCTTTTCGATCTGGCCAATGGCCACGTTCAGGGCCTTGCGCTTGTCCTCGGCGATGTCGACGGCCATTGGGTTTCCCTGGTAGAAGCTCGTTCAGAAAGCCGCCGGGCGGCTGTGCGGACAATACACCGGACGCCGGACGGCGTTCCCGAAGATAAAGCGAAAGTTTACACGTTCGCGGCACGATGCACAAGGGTTTTCGTGCGGCAAGTTGCCGCGCGTTCCTGCCTAGGCCAGCAGTTCGCCGACCACATCGGAAAAGGCGCTGGAGGCGTGCTCGATCCCCGCGTCGTCCACGTCCAGGTGCGTTACGGCCCGCAGCCGGCGCGGACCGAACTGCACCATGCGCACGCCCCGGCGTTCCAGCGCCGCCAGCAGCGCGGTGGGGTCCAGCCGCGGCTCGCGAAGATCGATCATCACGATGTTCGTTTCGGGCTCCGCGGCGGCCACCCCCTCCACGCTCGACACGGCTGCGGCCAGCTCCTTCGCCCGCCGATGGTCCTCTTCCAGCCGCGGGAAGTGGTTGCGAAGGGCGTACAGCCCCGCCGCCGCAAGGATCCCCGCCTGGCGCATGCCTCCACCCAGCCGCCGCCGCACCCGCCATGCGCGCTCCATCGCCTCCGCGTCCCCCGCCAGCATGGAGCCCACCGGCGCGCCCAGCCCCTTGGAAAGCGCGAACATCACCGTGTCGGCGTGCGCCGCGTAGTCGCGCATGGCCACGCCCGAGGCGACCGACGCGTTTGAGAGGCGCGCGCCATCCAGGTGCACCCGCACTCCGCGCTCGCGGGCCACGCCGGCGAGGGCGCCCATCCGGTCCAACGGCAGCACCTTTCCGCCAGCGCTGTTGTGGGTGTTCTCCAGGCACAGCAGCGACGTCTGCGGCACGTACGGCGACGGCGGGCGGATGCGCTCCGCAACCAGCTCCGGGGTCAGCAGGCCGTCGGGCGTGGGTACGGCGTGAAGCTGGATTCCGCCCCAGGCCGCCGCCGCGCCCTCCTCGTAGTTCAGGATGTGCCCCGACGCCTCGATCACCGCCTCGGTCCCAGGCCTGCCTAGCACCAGCAGCGCGGCGGCGTTGGCCATGATGCCGCTGGGAAAGAACAGCGCGGCCTCCTTTCCAACCAGCTCCGCCGCCACCCGCTCCAGTTCCGCCACTGTCGGGTCGTCGCCCAGCACGGCGTCGCCCACCTCGGCCTCGGCAATGGCGCGGCGCATGGCCGGCGTGGGCCGCGTAACGGTATCGGAACGAAGGTCTACGGTGCTTTCGGGGCGTGCGGGCATCGACGGCTCTTGGCGGGTTCAGAAGGAGCCGAAAGATCCCGCGAACCCGCCGCCGATGCAAGGGACGGCAACGGCCTCGGTTCCAGCGTTGCGAGCACGCTGTAGCGGTTCCCGAACATCGGCCAGTACGACTCGTACCCGCTGCCGATGAACCCCATGTTCTGCCTCCGTCAGATGGTGAGTCGTCCGTCCATTCCCGCAGATTCCCGCAGATTCCCGCAGATTCCCGCAGATTCCCGCAGATTCCCGCAGATTCCCGCAGATTCCCGCAGATTCCCGCAGATTCCCGCAGATTCCCGCAGATTCCCGCAGATTCCCGCAGATTCCC
>NZ_DASVSF010000040.1 GCF_036388275.1 Longimicrobium sp. | reverse complement strand
CTCCCACGCTGTTTGTGGGAGAGGGTCGCACGCGTGTCAGCGCGGCGGGGTGAGGGCCCCACGGCAGCCGAGGCCTCGGCAACGGTGACCGCTGCCGCGCCCCAGTTTGTACGTGCCCCAGGCTGGATCCTTCGGCCCGCGAAGAAGGTGCTACGGGCAGGCACGGTGCGCCTGGGCCTCAGGATGACAGCTCGTGGTCGCGCGAGAGCTTCGGTGACGCGCCACACTTGCTCCCTTCCCCCGCGCAGTTTGCGGGGGAAGGGCTGGGGATGGGGGGCGCCGGCCCAAGCGCCGGACCCGCCTGCCCACGTCTCGACTCGGGGTGTACCCCCACGGCAGCCGAGGCCAACGCTTCCGTGACCGCTGCCGCGCCCAGGTTCGTTTCGCGCCCCAAGCTAGATCCTTCGGCCCGCGCCGGATGTGCTACGGGCCAGTGTCGTTCGCCTGGGCCTCAGGATGACAGGTGCGCTGCCGTGGGCTTCGCGCACTCCCCCGGCACGGTGACCGCGAGTCCGCCGCCTTGTGAGCGCGGCGCGCGGCGGCTACGATTGTGGCCCCGGTGAACGGGCGAGAACCGCCCCCATCCACCGGTGTACCGACACCGCCGCCCGAATACCGCGGCCGCAGTCCCCCAATCCCGACCGAACTACGCCATCATGGCCAAGAATAAGAAGCCCAAGATTTCGCCCGAAGAGAAGCACCGCCAGCTGCAGGACCAGGTGCAGGCGCTTCCGTACGTGATCGCCGACTTCGAAGCCAAGGGCCAGAAGCGCAAGGCGTTCATGGTCAAGTACGTCGCCGGGCCCATCATCCGCATGATGAAGCGCCTGATGGACCGCCAGCGCTACAAGGGCACCGAAGGCCAGAAGCTCAAGCAGGCCGAGCAGATGAAGCGGCACCTGGAAATGCGCCGCAAGCAGGTGGAGTTCATGCAGGGCGAAATGGCGCGCCAGCAGAAAAAGGCGCAGAAGCGCAACAAGGCGCGCTAGTCCGCGCTGGCCGGCTCCACCCGCGCGCCGCGCTCCCGCTCCGGGGGCGCGGCGCGCGGCGCTTCGTCCCCGGCCGCCTGGTCGCGCAGCACCGCTACGCAGGGCAGCCCCGGCCATTCGTCCACCGGCCACGCATCGAAGTGCCCCGCCCGCGCCGGCAGCGACGCCCCCGCTTCGGCCGAGGCGGCCAGCAGGAAGTTCTGCCGCTCGGGATAGTCGCGCCCCAGCTGGTGGTACAGGCGCACCGCCGGAAAGACGGCCGCCAGGGTGTGCACCGTCGACCAGAAGCGGCACTCCCCCGCCCCCGCCGCTACCCCGATTACGTTCACCAGCACCACTCCGCCCGGCTTCAGCAGCGCGCGGAAGCCTTCCAGCGCCTCCACCGTGGCCAGGTGCGCCGGCACCATCTCATCGCCCCCGTACACGTCCACCACCAGCCGGTCGTAGCCGCCCCGCGGCAGGGCGGACGCGACCGCCCGCGCGTCGCCGTGAAGGATGGCCAGCCCGTGCTCCGGCCGCAGCCCGAACCAGCGGTAGGCGGCGCGGGTGATGGCGGGATCCAGCTCCACCACCGTGATCCGCGCGCCCGGGTCGTCCTCGGCGATGCGCCGCGGCAGGGTGCAGGCGCCACCGCCCAGGAAGAGGTAGGCGGCGCCGTTGGAGGTGGTGTCGCGCAGCAGCCGCTCCGCCGCCGCGATGTAGCCGAAGGTGGGGGCGCCCGTGCGCTCCAGCTCCCCCGACTCCAGCTCGTCGTTCACGTACAGGCGCAGCTCGGGCTGGCGCCGCCCGCCGGGGTGCACCATCTCGGCGACGCGGACCACGCCGTACGGCGTCTCCTCTTCGTGAAGCACCCGCTCGCCGCCGGAAGCCGCAGCCGGCATCTCGCGTGGAAAGACGAGCGGGAAGGTGAGCAGCGCTCCCACCCCCAGCAGCAGCGGCCCGGGGCTGAAGGCGGGGATCAGCACCAAGCCGCCCATCACCGCGCCGCCCGCCAGCCCCAGCAGCACGGCCAGCACCGTCTCCTCCACCCCGCGCGCGGCGGGGGAGCGGCCGGTGCGCTCGTCGTCGTCCTCGTCGGCCCCTGCGGCGTGGAACTCCGCGGACCAGGCGGTGAGCGCCGGGAGCAGGAAGCCGATGGCGTACACCGGCACCCCCACCAGGAACAGCAGCGCCAGCGCGCGTGCCGTGCCCCCGAAGCGCTCCCACCCGAAGTGCACCCACAGCGTGCCGAAGCCGCCGGCCAGCGCCAGGGCGATGCCCGCGCCCACCCAGCGCCAGGTGGGCGGCTGGCCGGTGCGCGCGCCGGGGGAGCCGGCCCACACGCCGGCGGCCAGCGCGGCCGCGAAGGTGGCCACCAGCCCGCCCGCGGCCGATAGCACCCCCTGCGCCTCGTACAGGATCAGGCTGCCGGCCGCGAACGCGGCGATGCCGAGCGCCACCCCGGCCAGGGCGGCGCGGGCCAGGACGCCGGCCGCGGGCCTGCGCGATTCAGTGGCTGAAACGGCCGTATCCTCCACGATAGTACAGCAGCGGGGTTCCTTCGCGCGCACCGGCGGAGAGCACTTCGCCGATGAAGATGGTGTGGTCGCCGCCGGGAAGGGCGGCGTGCACGCGGCAGTCCACCCAGGCCAGCGCGTCGTCGAGCACCGGGGCCCCGGTGCTTTCCGCGTGCCACGGGGTGCCGCGGAACTTCTCCTCGGCCGGGCCGCCCGTGCCGAAGCGCCGGGCGATGGTTTCGCCGCGCCCCTCGGCCAGGAAGCTGACGGCGAAGTAGCCGGCCTGCTGGATGAGCGCGTGCGTCTGCGAGGCCCGGTCGACGCACGCCAGCACCAGCATGGGGCGCAGCGACACCGACGACACGGCGCTCACGGTGAGCCCGGCCGCGGTGCCGTCGTCCCGGCACGAGGTGACCACCGCCACGCCCGTGGCGAAGTGGCCCATCACCCGCCGGAACTCGCTTTCGTCGATCATCTGGCAGCGGACGAAGTACGGGACTACCTTGGCCGCGCGTGTTGCTGGCCGGGTCCTTGCTGAACACGCGCCCCTACGAGGCCCGGCCCCATCAAACAAAAGCCGGGCCGTCCGGATGGGCCGGCCCGCTTTCCTGACAGCCAGAACCGCCGATGCGCGCCATTGCAGCACGCGCCGCCAGAGTGGCCGCGCTCCTGATTCTAACCGCTCCGGCCGCGTGCGACAACGTGGAATGGGGCGGCGCTTCGTTCCAGGTGGTCACGCCGCCCCCCCCGGGCGCTGGCGACGCCTCCGCGCCCGAGCCGGGCGCCATCGCGGGGCTGGGGCTGCCCACCGGCCGCGTGCTCTTTCACGTGGTGCGCAACCCCAACGGCACGGCCACGGTGGTGCCCGTCGGCGAGATCTCGGGCGACTCGCTGCGCACGCTGCGCCGCCCGGCCGGCGTTTCTCCCCAGGCCTACGAGCAGCGCTTTCGCGAGGCTGTGATGCCGCCCAACGCGCAGTTCGTGCTGTTCCGGCGCGGCGCCGAGGTGGGAACGGTGACTGTGCAGGGCCCCGCCCGCGTGACGTCGTGCGGCGTGCCGACGGCGCAGGGGCAGGCCACCACGGTGGCGGCGGCCGCGGCCGACCGCGAGTTCCTGGCCTTTCGCAAGGGGCTGGCCCCCGACGTGATGGGCGAGTACCGGCCGCCGCAGGTGGAGGGCACCATCCAGCGCTACGCCTCGCTGGTGGCCGAGCGGATGGTGCTGCAGAACGGCCTGGCCCGCCCCCGCAGCTGGAGCGGCGCCCAGCGCGACCTGCAGGCGCTGGACGTGATCCGCGGCGGCCACCCCGAGATGGCGGCCACCTACCTGGTGGGCGACCAGCTCGGGCCGGGCGCCCCGGAGCCCGACGGGTGGAGCGTGTTCTACGTGGCCGACTACGAGCAGCGCGCCGGCTACACCCCCGTGTACCAGGAAGTGCGCGACTACGACAAGACGGGGAAGGGCGCGCCCAAGCTGGTGGACCACCTGAACTGGAACGCCGCCGGCCAGCACGAGATGCTGGTGCAGGTGTTCGGCGTGCGCGAAAGCTGGTACGAGGTGATCTCGCGCGACCGCGGCACCTGGCGCAAGGTGTGGGAGGCCCCGCGCTGCGTGGAGCAGCCGCCCGTAGCCCGCAGCATCGGCGCGGCCGAGCGCACCAGTCAGCAGCCCTGACGGATCTGGTCGACAGAGTAAGAAGAGAGGGGTGGACGCGGATCGCGTCCACCCCTTTTCACGTCGTCAGCGGAACTCGTCCGGCCGGGACGGGAGCGATCGCCGGGAGTGGTATACCTTGGAGATCATGACTTCCCGGCCGACAATCCGGTATATGACCCGGAACGGCGGTACGATGACCTCTCGCTAGTCCGGGTCTCCCCAGCCGGGGACGACCCGGCCGGAACGCGGGAAAATCTCGAGTTGTTTCCCGGCGGCGAACAGCCTGCTCACTAGCGGCCGAGCGTTGGCGTATAAGTGTCGCGTGGTGTAGTCGTGGATGTCGAGCAGGTCACGGAAGGCATCAGGGGACCAGCTTACCGGGTACACCACTGCGCGTAAAGCGCCTCGGCCTCTGCCTGGCTGTACAGGCGCTGGGTCGCGGCGGAGATGCAGCTTCTGCGGATTCCCGCGAAGAAGTAGTTCGTGTAGTCCCGTTCGGAGAGATCCGGCACGTACTCGAGCGGACACCGCAGCAGCTCGGCTTCGGCGCGCTCCGGATCGGCGGGGTTGCCGGCCGGCATGGGCGCGGACAAGGCGTCACGCGCCATCGTGAGCCGGAGCTCCCATTCGTCGTCGCTGACGTAGTTCGCCGCGCGATACGCCAGCATCCCCCGCACGAGCCTCTCGCGGATGCGCTCCCAATAGGCGAGCTCCGCCGGCGAGAGGCCGGTGGGCGGCTGCTCATCCAGCAGCAGGTCCTGCTCTTCCAACTGCATGGGGGACATGGCGAGCCCTTTCCGCTGGCGACGGTGCGAAACCGTCCGCAATATCGGCGAAAGTGCTCACAATGCACAAGCCGGTAGAACGGGCCACCGGCCGGTCAGGACTGCGGAAGGGTGCACTGCAGGAAGGTGGCGCGGCCGGGGACGGTGCGCTGCCCGCCCTCGCTGGTGAGCAGGACGGTGCCGTTCGACTCGATGGCCACGGCCTCGCCCTGCGGCTCGCCGACGGGCGTCAGCTCCATGGCGAACTCGGGACGGCCGGTGCCCAGCAGCTCCGCCGTGCGGTACAGCGCCAGGCGCCCGTAGCTCCTTACCGCCACCCAGCGCCCGTCGCGGCTGGCGCCAGCGCCCGTCACGCGGTCGCCGGGCTGCTCGGGCTCCGGCGCCAGCTCGCGCACGCGCACCAGGTCCACCGGCCCGGGCTGCAAGGGGGTGGGCCAGCGGTAGAGCTCGATCGGCTCCTTCTGCCCCTTGCCGATCACGTAGATGGAGCCGTCGGGAAGCACGAACAGGGCTTCGGCGTCCTGGCCGCCGCCCGGGAAGCGCGCCTCGAACCGGTCCGCGCGCGCGGTGGCGGCCTGGTCCACGGGGGGAAGCGCCACGCGGTACAGCGCCACCGGATCGTTCTTCCTGCGGCCCGCGCTGCCGATGTCGGCGATGTAGGCGCACTGGCCGCCCTCGCAGGGGCCCACGGCCAGGTCTTCCCAGTCCTGGTTGCTGGCCCCTTCCACCTGCAGCGTGCCCCGCGCCCGTCCGTCGCTTCCGATGGCGTACAGGACCGGATCGTTCCCCGAGTCGTTGTGCGTCCAGAAGACCTCGGGGTCGACGGGATCGAAGGCGGCGCCGCTCGTCTCGGTGACGTCGCCCGGCATCCCCACGTCGCGCCGCGCGATCCGGCACCACTCCCCCGCATCGTCGCCGCCGACGGACGCCTGCCGCGCATCGCCGCACCCCGCCAGGACCGCGAAGGCCAGGGCCGCCGCGCACCGCGTCCGCATCGATCGAATTCCCATCTGCCGTACGTTCATCCGGCTCACACGTCCGCGGTGATGATGGCGCGGCGCTCGGGGCCGGACCGGGCCGGCGCCCCCTGCCGCGGCGCCGGCTGCGGGCGCTGGTAGTAGGTGCCGTCGGCGCCCAGCTCCCACAGGTCCGGCCGGGCCAGGTCCTCGTCGAGGATGCCGTCCAGCCGCGCGCGGTGGCCGGGGTCGCGGATGGGGACGGCCACCTCCACCCTCCGGCTGAGGTTGCGCGTCCGCCAGTCGGCCGAGCCGATGTAGTACTCGGGCTCGCCGCCGTTTTCGAAGCGGAAGATGCGCGCGTGCTCCAGGTGGCGGCCCAGCGCGCTGTACACCCGGATGTTTTCCGACAGCCCCACGACGCCGGGGCGCAGCGAGCACATCCCCCGCACCAGCAGGTCGATCTGCACCCCCGCCTGCGAGGCCTGGTAGAGCGCGGCGATGATCTCGCGGTCGGCCAGGCCGTTGAACTTGGCGCGGATCCACCCCCGCCGCCCCGCCGCAGCGTGCTCGGCCTCGCGCCCGATCATCTCCACGAACCGCCGCCGCATGGTGTAGGGCGCCACCAGCAAGTGGGCGAAATCCATGGGCGATGCGCCGCCGGTGAGGCCGTTGAACACCTCGTTGAGCTCGGCGGCCAGCGCCGGGCTGGCGGTCATCAAGCCCAGGTCGGTGTAGAAGGTGGCCGTCGACGCGTTCAGGTTGCCGGTGCCGATGTACACGTACTGGCGCAGCGCGTCGGACTCGCGGCGCACCACCAGGGCGATCTTGGCGTGCACCTTCAGGTCGGGCGCCCCGTAGATCACATGGATGCCAAAGGAGCGAAGGTACCGCGCCCAGTGGATGTTGCTGAGCTCGTCGAAGCGCGCCGTCAGCTCCACCAGCGCCACCACCTGCTTGCCGGCCGACGCGGCGCGGGTCAGCGCCTCGACGATGCGCGACTTGGTGTTCGTGCGGTACAGGGCCAGCTTGATGGCCAGCACGTCGGGGTCTTCGGCCGCGTCCACCACCAGCCGCTCGACGGTGGCCTGGAACGAGTCGCCGGGAAACGACACCAGCACCTCGTGCTCGCGCAGCTGCTCGAACACGGTGCGGCGCGGGTCCAGCGGGGTGCGCGGCGGGGGCGCGGGGGGAAAGTGGAGCCCCTCGGCCTCGACGTCGGCCAGCTCGCGGATGCCGCGCAGGTCGATCAGCCCGGGCACCTCGTAGACGTCCTGCTCGCCCAGGGCCGAGACGATGCTGGGCGCCTCGTACTGCAGCTCGCGCAGCAGCATGGCGCGCACGGTGCCGGGCATCCCCCGCTCCACCTCCAGCCGCACGACCGGGCGGAAGCGGCGCTTGCGCACCTGCTCCTCGACCGCGTGGAGGATGTCCTCGACCTCCTTGCGGTCCAGGTGAAGCTCGGCGCTGCGGGTGACGCGGAACACGCGGGGCGATTCCACCTCCAGCCCCGGGTACAGCGCGGGAAAGTGCTCGCGGATCACCTCCTCGAGCGCCACGAACCGCCGGCTGTTGGGAAGGTGGATGAACCGGTTGACGCCGTCCGGCAGCTCCACGATGCCCAGCCGCGGCTCGCCCCCGCGCGGGTCGCGCACCAGCCCGGCGAGCGCGGGGCGCAGGTTGCGGATGTGCGGGAACGGGTACCCGGGGCCGGCGGTCAGCGGCATCAGCACGGGATGGGCGTCGCGCTCGAACCGCTCGCGGACGTACGCCCGCTCGTCGGGCGTCAGCTCGCCGGGGGCCACCACCCGCACGCCGCGCTCGGCCAGCTGGGGCAGAAGCGTCTCGTCGAGCAGCTGGTAGGCGCGGTCCATCAGCCGCCGCGCGCGGATGCCGATGGCGTCGAGCTGGTCCTGCGGGGTAACCCCGTCGATGGTGCGCTTGTGGCTTCCCATCGCCACCTGGCGCTTGAAGCCCGACACGCGCACCCGGAAGAACTCGTCGAGGTTGGCGCCGAAGATGCCCAGGAACCGCACCCGCTCCAGCAGCGGCACGCGTGCGCTTTCCGCCAGCTCCAGCACCCGGCGGTTGAAGGCCAGGATGCTGAGCTCCATGTTCAGCAGCGTGCCCACCGGCAGCAGCCGCGAGGCCTCGGCGTCGGGATCGGGGGCGGAGGCCAGGGTCACCCGGGCCCGCCGCTCCTCGTCGCTGGCGTCGCCCTCGGGGGCCAGGATGGTGAGTCCCGCGCGCGCCACCACGTGAAGGGCGGCCAGCGTATCGCGGTCGCGCAGCGCGGGCGAGCCCACGGAGGCCAGGATCTCGTCCAGCGGCATGTGGACGATCTCGCACGCGGCCTCTTCGCCCGGGGCCGACGCGCCCTCGGCCAGCCACACCTCCACCGACGCGCTGGCGCCGGAGCCCGAGCCGGTGCCCAGCAGCCGCACCCGCGCGCCGTCCTGACCGAAGCAGTCGCGCAGCACCTGGCGCGCGGCGTCCTCGCCGGTGCCCTGCGTGGACGGAACCCGCAGCGAGGCGCGGTCGCGGCGCAGGGCCATCCGCCCATCGTCCAGCGCCACCACCGCCACCCGGCGCGCGGAGCGGACGGCGACCTCCAGCGCGTTCAGCTCGTGCTCGCGAAGGGCAAGGCGCGCCCGGTCCAGCCGGTCCTCGGCCACCAGGCGCAGCCCGTACTCGTGCCGAAGCGACGACGCGATGCGCTCGGGCTCCCCCGCCTGGGGAATGATGGCCACTTCCTCGAGCTGCGCGCGCCGGTCGCCCTCGCGCGCCAGCATGGTGTCGGCGGCCACCTGCGCCACGTCGCCCTCGGGAGAGGAGAGCGGGCGCACGCGGCGGTGCGTCTCGATCTCCACCCGCGCCTCCAGGCGGGCCGGGTCCACGATCGCGCGCAGCAGCACGGCGGGCTCGGTGCTCCCGGCGAAGAGCGCCGCGGGATCGCCCTGGACCCCGTCGAGCGCCACGATGCGCCCGTACTCGGCCTCGTGCCCCGTGCGCACGGCGAAGGTGGCGGCCCCGTGGCCGTGGTGGCGCACGCACGCCCAGGCGCCGCGGCGCTCCAGGTCGCCTTCCACCGTGTCGAAGTACACGTCGCGGAAGGAGGCCGTGCGGGTGGGCCCCGCCGCCAGCGTGTCGGGCGCGGGGTCCGTGGCGATGCGGTCCAGCGCGCCGGGGGTGCCGGGCTCGTAGCGGCTGGAGGCGGGGCCGTCGGGAAGGGGGGCGTCGTGGTGCATCGTGCTCAGAACGGCAGTCCCATGCGAAGGTACACGACGTCGTCCTCGCCGCGGGCGTATACCACGCTCACGGCCTGCTGGCGGAAGCGGAAGAAGGCGCCGGCGCCCACGGCCGTGTGCCAGCCGCCTTCATCGGAGCCGCCGTACCACACGCGGCCGGCGTCGGCCAGGGCGATGACGCCCAGGTCGCCGCGCACCAGCAGGTTGGCGCGGGTGAGCACGGTGCGCACCTCGGCCCCGCCGAAGGCGGCGCGGTCGCCGGCGAAGCGCTGCATGGCGTGGCCGCGCAGCGAGGGCGAGCCGCCCACGAACGACGAATACTGGAGGGGAAAATGGCCCCACGTCGCCTGCGCCCCGGCCCGCAGCGCCAGCACGGGCCCGCGCCCGGCGGACAGGTAGGCCGTGCCTACGCCGCCCGCCCGGGCGAACCCGCCGCGGGCGCCCTCGTCGAACAGGGCGCCGGCCACGCCGGGAAACACGTCCGCGTTCGCCGACAGGGTGAATCCGCGGCGGGGATACGTCAGGTCGTCGCGTCCTTCCCAGTACGCCGCCCCGCGCGCGCCCACGTCGAAGAAGGTCGCCGTCCCATGCACGTCGTCGGAGTCGAGGGCGGCCGCCGGCGTGCCGGGGCGGACCTCGGGATCGGTGTAGCGGCCCACCAGCGCCGTGGTCAGGGCGAACCGCTCGGAAAACGGCACCACCAGCGTGGGCTCCACCAGCAGCTGCCGCTCCCAGACGATGTAGTCGCGCCGGCCCAGGCCCGGCTGCTGGCGGGTGTCGTTGCCGAAGCCGTAGAACGCCGTCGCCTCGAGGTCCGAGGCTCGGGCGAAGAGGCCGCCGGAGACGGCGCTTCCCGTCCATCGCCGCGCGGCGAACGCCTCCACGCCGAAGCGGCCGTACAGGGGCGCCCACAGCCCGCGCGCCCACCAGCGGGTGGCCCAGGGGTAGCGCCGGAAGCCGTAGCGCGTGTGCGACGGCCCGCCGCCCACCACCAGGTCGGCGTAGGGGCGGATGGCGGCGTAGGGCGCGAACACGGCGCTGCTCGCGCCCCAGTCGCGCGGGGGATCGATCCCCTCGCCGCGGGGCGCCCCCAGCGCCACGTACTCGCGCGTGTCGACCACCACGCCCGGCCCGGCGGCAAAGCGGTTCTGGCCGCGGTCGTCGTAGATGACGGTGCGCGCGCCGCGGCTCTCGTTCTCGTACACGTCGTCGCCGCCCCCGCCCAGCAGCCGCACCAGGATGGGCCCCTGGCCGCGGATGACGGCGCGGTCGTCGCCGCCGTGCATCCACACCCGCACCTCGCGCGTTTCGCTCGCGACGAAGCGGCGGCGGAAGTGCGGCTCGCCCAGCACGCCGTCCGTCCCGGCGTGGATGCGCACCTCCAGCGAGTCGCCCCTGTGGTCGATGACCACCGTCTCCGCCGCGTCGGTGCCGTACACCTGGGGCTCGCGGGCCAGCAGCGCGTAGAACTCCGCGGCCGCGGCGGGAAGCGCGTCGCGGCGGGCGCGCAGGGTGCGTTCGATCTCTTCGCAGCGCAGGGCGCAGTGCTCGGCCGGGACCAGCCGCACGGCCTGGGCGATCATGGGGTCGGTCAGCCGGGCGCGCAGGGCGGCCGTCACCGAGTCCCAGTCGGCGCGGTCCAGCTCGCCCAGCATCCGCCGGTCCACCTCGATCCCCTGGTCCACCAGCCCCATGGTTTCCGGCACCGGGCCGAACCCCACCGCCTTGTCCAGGACCGAGCGCCCCAGCTTGACCAGGAACCCGTCGTAGTCCACGAACACGTAGTCACGGTCGCGCGGGATCGGGCGCCACGTCCGCACGCCACCCGCGTCGATCCCGGCCCAGCGGTACTGGTCGGCGTGGCGGTCCCAGTCGTTCAGCACCAGGTCCAGCAGCCGCACCGTCAGGAACTCCTCGTCGGCCAGGCGGTTGCGCGGGCCTTCCTCCAGCGCCTCCAGCATGTCGTCGGTGCCCTCGATCTCCGCCGCGCCGGCCCACGGCGCCTCGGGGCGCTCCTCCACCGTCCCCAGCATCCCCGCGAACTCCTGGCGGTACTCCCCCAGGCGCGGGTCGTTGGGCATCACGAACAGCACGGGATCCACGTGCAGCGCGCCGGTGGCGTCCATCAATCGCCCGGAAACGACCAGGCCGCTGGGCTGCTGCGAGCTCACCTGGTCCTGCAGCACGCGGCCGACGACGGTGCCCTTGAGGTCTGCCTCCTGGGCGCGCCACTGCCGCTTGTTGACGGAGCGGAAGGCGTACTCCTTTCCGTCCGCGCCGCGAAAGCGCAGCGAAACGGTCTGGTTGCCACCGCCGCGCTCCGTGGGCGTCAGCCCGCCCGCGAAGGTGCCCAGGTTCAGCAGGGGAACGCGGACGGGCGTCGTCCACAGGTCGCGGTAGCTGGTGCCCAGCAGGAACGCGCGGGTGGAGCCCGCGGCGTACTCCGGGCCGGGGACCACCACGGTGCTGTCCTGCGCGAAAGCCGCCCCGGGGAGGGCGGCGATCGCGAGGAGAACGGCGAGCCCGCGCGGCGTCATCGGCCGCCCCCCGTCGCGGCGGATGGCGGCGGCGCGGTGGAATCGGGTTGGGGACGCTCGATGGTCGGCACGTCCAGCCACTGCGAGTAGTCTTCATGCCGGCTGCCGTCGGCGTTCACCACCACCACGCTCAGCCGCATGCGCCCGTCCGCCAGGATGGAGATGCGCTGGTAGCCGCTGGCCTCGCGGATGTAGCGGATGCCGGTGATGCGCCGCGTGGGCGTGGTGTGGCCGTAGATGCCCCCGCCGCTGACCAGCATGTACTTGGCGGGCTCGCGGCGGAACACCTGCAGGTTGTGCTCGTGCCCGGCGGCGTACACCATCGGCGTGTCGACGACGAAGGCGCGCTGCAGCGACGTGGCCATGTGGCGGTACTCGCGGCCGGTGACGTCCTGCCGGGCGAAGAGGCCGGCCAGGCGCGCCCAGGGGTGCAGCGGGAACAGGTACGTGGGCCAGTCGAAGTAGCCGCCGTGCTGCCCCCCGCTCACCAGCGGGTGGTGCGCCACGACCACCGTGCGCAGGTCGCCCGCCGTGGCCAGGGCCACGCGCAGCGAGTCGATGACGCCCTGCTCCGTCGCCGGCCGGCATCGGCTGCCGGGACCGGGCTTCTGCGACGGGTGCAGCCACCAGTGGGTGTCGACGGGGATCAGCCGCAGCACGCCGTCGATGTCCAGGACCACGGGGCCGGGGCAGCCGTCGCGCGGCTCCATCGTCACCCGCCCGCCGCCGTTGGCGTTGATGAAGCGCGCCTGGCGGGTGACGTGCTCCAGCCCGACGGAGGCGCCCTGCGCCCAGTCGTGGTTGCCCGGCACGAACACGCCGCGCGTTCCCGTTTCCAGCAGGGGCGCCATCTGTGCGCGGATGATGCGCAGCCCCTCGCGCCCCTCAGCCGTCGCCGTGTCGCCCAGGCCGACGGGATAGAGGTTGTCGCCCAGGAACACCACGAAGCTGCGGTCGGGCGCCGGGGCGATCTCGTCGCGCAGCGCGTTCAGCACCGGCTCGCCGGCGGGGTTGGGAAGGCCCGCGTCGCCGATCAGCACCAGGTTGAGGACCACCGAGTCTTCGGGCGCCAGCACGCCGGCCAGGCGGCCCAGCCCGGCCACGGGCGAGCCACACGCCGAAACCCCCATCAGCATGGCGGCCGCGCACCCCAGCCGGGCCGCGCGCCGCGAAATCGTCCTGCCGTTCATCACCACTGCCGTTCGGTTTGGATATCGTCAGCCGAGCCCGCGGGGGGGCTCAGCGGCCCTTGCGCTTCTTGCGCCGCGCGCGGAACGGAACGTACTCCGCCGCGGCCACCTGCTCCGACCAGCGCTCGTCGAGCGCGCCCACGATTCCCGCGGCGCTCCCGTTGCGCTTCAGCCGCACGAGATATTCCAGCGTGCTCATCCCGTCGTCGCGGCTCACCACGTCTACCAGCTGCCAGTCCTTGGCCATGTCGGCCAGCGCCTCCTGCACCGTCATGCGGGCCACGTCGGGCTGGCTGCTGTGCACCAGCAGGATGCCGTCGGTCTTCACGTCGCTGGCCTTGTCCAGCATCCGCCTGCGCACGGTTCGCTGCGCCTCGGGCTCCTGCGCCATCAGCAGCCGCTGCGGGCCCACCGACAGGATGCCGGTGCGCGCGTACCGGCCGCTGTAGATGGAGCCCACGTTGAACTTCCAGACCGTGAGCACCACCAGGTTGAAGGCGAACGACATGGCCAGGGCCACGTCGAGCGCCTGCACCCCCGACGACAGGCCGATGCCGATCACCAGAAAGATGTAGACGGCGTCGCGGGGGTCTTCGAGCGTGTTGCGGAAGCGCACGGCCGCCACGATGCCGGCCAGCGCAAAGGCCAGGGCGATGCTGTTCTTCACGACGAGCGCGATCCCCGCCACCACGATGGGCAGGATGATCACCGAGGCCACCAGCGCGGGGTCGTACCGGAAGCGCTTGGTGAGCATGTACACCCACGCCACGGGCACCACCAGCAGCAGCGCGCCCAGGATGACGAGCACGGTGCCCAGCGCGCGCTGCCCGGCTTCCTGCAGCGAAATGCGCGCGCCGTAGTCGCCCACGGGGCCCGCCGCCAGGTCTCCGCCCCGCTCCAGCGGCAGCGCCACGGGCGACAGGATGGCCTCGCGCACGGTGGGGCTGTAGTACACGGCCAGCGACATCAGCGCCGAGACCAACACGTAGTAGGCGATCACGCGCAGGAACGGATACGAGCGCGCGTCGACCACGCGCTCCAGCAGGCGGTGATGCGCGGGCGGCTGTGCGTCGTCCGTCTGCATCCGCCCGGGACGCGACGTGCGCACGGGCGCCGCAGCCGTCGCCGTCGCCGGGGTGGCGGGCGCTGGCGGCGCGGAGAGCAGCGTCTCGGATTCGCCCGGAGCGACCACGGGCGGAGGGCCGCTGGTGATGCCGGTTTGCTTCTTGGAGTGTTGGGCCATCGCTTTTGTTTCCGTCCGCATCCGCCGCGCGAAGGGCGCGCGGGGCACAAGTGGGCGCTAGCAGGAACCACGCCGCGCGCGTGGCCGGCTGGCTCTCGCCTCGGTCAGCAGGCGGAAGTTGGCCAGCCCGGTGCCTGTGGCGGCGGGCGGATGCACGGGAGGGCGATCGTGAGGGTTTGGTGCGTTTCGATCTGCGGCGGCGCATGCCCCGGCAGGCCCCTCCCCCGGCCCCTCCCCGCATGCTGCGCATGCGGAGAGGGGAGAATTCGATTGCGCTTCGGCCGTTTCAGCACGGGCAACTCGGGCCGCACCGGCCGCGCACTTTCGCACTTTCGCACTCACGCACTCACCCACTCACGCACTTCCCCTTACATCCCGCCGCTGACCAGGAACACCCACTCCCACCCCTCGCGCCCGCGGCGGAAGCCCGCGCGCAGGCCGTTGTAGCGCAGGTCCGAGGCGTATTCCGGCGGCGCCGCCCAGATGGCGGTGCCCGTGACGCTGGCGATGCCGCGGTCCAGCAGAAAGGGCAGGCGGTCCACCGAGCGGTATCCCTCGCGTTCCCACTCGGCCAGCGTTTCCAGGATGCCCGGGTCGATGGGCCCCAGCGTGTGCACGAGGTCGCGCGACATCGCCCGGCGCAGCGCCGGCACGTCACGCCGGAGGGCGGCGTCGCGGACGGCCAGCGCGAAGTCGGCCAGCTCCATCTCCGCGGCGGTCGCGACCTCCTGCGGTACGTGCACCACGCTCTCGCGCGGCAGCCAGCCCAATGGCCCACCGGGACAGTGTACGCAGCGCACCAGCAGCGCCGTCGTGTCTGCTCGCAGCACCTCCATCCGCATGAAGACGAAGGGCAGGGTCACGGCGCCTGTTTCACCCCGAAGCACCAGCCCCGCGGTGCGTGTCCACACGCTCTGCGCCTGCACGATCGCGGGCGGCGCGGGCGGACCCGCCTGCACCGGCGCGGGTGCGGGCGGCGGCACGGGCTGCTGCGGCGCCGGGCAGGCGGCCAGGGCAAGGCAGGCGATCGGGACGGCGAAGGGGCGCATCGCGGCATGTCCGGGGTAATGGGCGGCCATCCCGTATCCGGCACGCGGCGCGCCACGTAAATTCCGGCCGTACGCCAACCACGCAACCTGCCGCGCGATCGTGACCGCATCCACCGCTCCCCTGGCCCTGGTCTGCTCCGTTCCGTTCGAGTGCGAGCGCCTTCGCGCGGCACTGGACGGCGCGGAAGACGTGCTCGTCGGGCGGAAGCCGGGGTGGGCGGGGCGGCTGGACGGAACCCCCGTCGTCCTGCTTCCCGGGGGGATGGGAAAGACCAACGCCGCCCACGCGCTGACCGCCCTGCTGGAGACGCGCGCCGTGTCGGGGGTGATCGGCTTCGGGATCGGCGGCGCGTACCCGGGCTCGGGGCTGGAGATCGGTTCCATCGCCCTGGCGACGAGCGCCATCTACGGCGACGAGGGCGTGGAGGCCCCGGGCGGATGGATTTCGACGGAGGAGATCGGGATCCCGCTCTGGCAGACGGGCGAGACGCGGAAGTTCAACGAGTTTCCGCTGGACGCGGTGCGGGTGGAACGCGCACGGGCGGCCCTGGAGCACGCCGGGACGGTCGTGCGGACCGGTCCGTTCGTGACCGTGTCGGCCTGCTCGGGGACGGACGCGCTGGGGCGCGAACGGGCGGGGCGGTTCGGCGCGGTGTGCGAGGGGATGGAGGGTGCGGCGCTGGCGCACGTGGCGGCCATCTACCAGGTGCCGTTCCTGGAGCTGCGGGCCGTCAGCAACCACGTCGAGAACCGCGACATGGGCCGCTGGCGCATCCGCGAGGCCGCCGAAGCCGCGCAGGCCGCGGTCCGCGTCGTGGCGCGGGCCCTCGCGCGGCCGAGTTGACGCGACCGATACGAACGGCGAAGGAGCGCGGCCTCGGCTGCCGTGGGGCCCTCACCCGGCCGCGCTGACACGCGTGCCACCCTCTCCCGCAAGCGGGAGAGGGTGTACACACCAGTCGGGATGCGCGTCCAAGCCATTGGTGCGCATCTGTCATCCTGAGAGGGTGTTGAGATAACCGAACAAAGTGCGAACATGCACAAGTAGACGGTGTATGCGGCTGGCATGACTAGCCTCAGATATCCGACAGACTTGACCGATTCGCAGTGGGAGCTGCTGCGCCCGCTCATC